>NZ_JBPGXG010000142.1:0-10971 GCF_056755255.1 Monashia sp. HAY1-5C
TCCGTCGTCGGCAGCGTCAGATGTGTATAAGAGACAGGGCGTGGGGGTGCTGCGGGTACGTCAGTGCTCAGTCAGAGTGAGCAGTGACGTAGCGGTCGGAGGGTGTCGCGGCGGGGGTCCGGGGGGTGCCGTGGGTACGTCAGTGCTCAGTCAGAGTGAGCAGTGACGTAGCGGTCGGAGGGTGTCGCCGCGGGGGGCGTGGGGGTGCTGCGGGTACGTCAGTGCTCAGTCAGAGTGAGCAGTGACGTAGGAAGCGGCGGACGACCGGGCCGGGCGCGGCGGGTAGGTCTCGACGCGCTCCAGGTGGCCGAGGTGACCGCCGCCGCGAGCGGCGGCCAGCGGGATCAGCGCGCCTCGTGACGCCGCCGAGGGCACCGGGCGGCCGTGCCGGGCGACCCGGACGAGGTCACCGACCACCTGCAGGGCCTTGCGGCGCGACGGCATGAACCGCAGGAAGAAGGTCACCCGCAGCACCCAGGCAGCCCATCCGGTGAAGGGGACGCCGTACAGCTCGCTGATCGAGCGTCCCATCCCGAACGACGCGGCCTGGCCGAGGCCGCGGTAGCCGAACGCCCGCGTCTCGCGTCCACGGATGGACCGGACAACGTTGGCACCGACGTGGTCGCCGCCCTTGATGGCCCACAGCGCGTTGGCGGGTACGGGGTGGCGGCGCGTCGGGTGCACGACGCACGCGGCGTCGCCCGCCGTCCAGACGTGCTCGACGACGGACAGGTCGGGGCGGGTGACGAGTCGACCACGCGGGTCGCGGTGCTCGTCGAGACCGGGAACGCGCACGGGTCGCTGGCCGATCGTCGCGATGACGGTGGTCGCCGGCAGCGTCGTGCCGTCGGACAGGACGGCCCGGTCGGCGGTGACCGCCGCGAGCCGGGCGCCGAGCCGGACGTGGACGCCGAGGCGCCGCAGCTCGTCCGCGGCGCGACGCGCCAGGCGGGGCTGGGCCTCGTGCAGCTCGGGCAACAGGTTCGGCCCCGAGTGGACGAGCTCGACGCGGACGCGGGCGCCCCCGAGGTCGGCGACCGCCGCGGCCATCTCCACCCCGGCCAGGCCGCCGCCGGCGACGACGACGGTGTGCCGGCGCAGCCCGTGCTGGTCGGCGGCCGCGCGGACCCGGTCGGCGAGCACCTCGATGTCGCCGGGCGAGCGCAGGGTGAACCCGTGCTCGGCGAGGCCGGGGACCGTCGTGGCCGGCTCCCGGCCGCCGGTGCCCACGACGAGCTCGTCGTAGTCGAGGACGCGCTGGCCCGGTTCGCCGTCCTGCTCGTACCGGACGACGCGGCGCTCGGTGTCGATGCCGACGGCCCGGCCGACGACGACGTGGGCGTGCGGCATCGCGCCGGCCAGCGGGGTGCGGATGCGGTCGTAGGGGAGCAGGCCCGCCAGCACCTCGCCGGTGAAGCCGTGGAAGCTGTGGGCGTCGTCGGCGCTGATGACGACGACCTGCACGTCGCCGCGGCGGACGGCCCGCCCCGCCCGACGCATGAGGCCGGCGTAGGCGTGCAGCGTGACGTAGCCGCCGCCGAGGAGGACGACGCGCTGCTGGGCCCGGTGGCCGCCGCGCACGACGGTGGTCACGACGCCACCCCCAGCACCACACGTCGGGTGCCGGCCTCAGGACCGCGGTGATCCGCGCTGCGGTCGAGGGTGACCGGCCGACCGAACGACGTCGGAGCTGCGGCGCGGAAACCCAGGTGCGACAGGCCCGCTGCCAGCGCCCGCGTCTGGTCGACGAGCTCGAGGTCGGGAGCGCCGATGGAGAAGTGGCCACGGTGGCCGGACAGGGCGAGCAGTGCCGTCTCGGCGAAGCACGCGTACGCGCGTCCGTCCGGCAGGCCGATGTCGCCGCCGACGAGGCGCAGCGACGGGATCGACACGACACCGCCGTCGACGACGAGGACGTCCGGACGGGTGCCGAGGAGGTCGGCGGAGGTGTTGCGCGGCTGGGTGCCGTCGAGGACGACCGCACCGGGCTTGAGGTGCTCGGGCCCGAGCAGCGCGTCGGCCGAGGCGGTGAGCAGGACGACGAGGTCGGCGTCGCCCACGGCACCGAGGGTCGTGGCTGCAGTCGTCGGCACCCGGCGTCCCACCTCGGCGGCGAGGGCCTCGAGGCGGGGACGCGACCGGGCGACGAGCGTCAGGCGGGCCACGGCGCGGTCGCGTGCCAGCAGCCGCGTCAGGGCGGAGCCGACGCTGCCGGTGGCGCCGACGACCGCCACGTGCGCGTCGGCGGCGGGGTCGACGGCCTCGCGCACGAGGCGGCGGGCCTGGTCGTCGATGATCGCGGCGGTGAAGGCGTTGCCGTTGGTGACACCGATGTCGGTGCGGCCCCGCAGCGACACGCCGCCGCCGGTCACCGTGGCGGTGAGTGCGCCGAGGCCGACGACGTCGCAGCCGAGGTCGCGGGCCTTGTCCACGGCGCGGTGGACGCGGGCGCGTCCCTCGCCGGGTGCCTCGAGCAGGTGCCGCGCGCCGAACGGGACGAGGACGACGTGGCCGACGTGCTCGTCACCGATGCGGACCCGGGCCATGGCGTGGGGCGGCAGCGGCAGGCGGCGCAGGGCCGTGGCGTACGCGCGCTCCGGGACGCGCCCCAGCGGTGCCCAGACGCGGGCGAGGTCCTCGCCGATGCGGGTCCGCGGGTGGACGGTGAAGGCGAAGGTGCCGGGCGAGGTCACGGTCGTGCTCCTGATCCTGCGTGGCCGGGGTGGCCGGAGTAGCGAGGGGATGAACAGGAGGGGCCGAGGAGCAGGGCGCTGATACGCGCCGCGGCGCAACGCAGCGAAATCCGAGTACGCGTGCCTAGGATCGGGAGCATGCCCACGATTCCCCGACCCCTCCGCGGGAAGTGGTCGATCGCCTCTCGCGACTCGTTCCTGTCCATCGGCTCGACCGGGTCGATCCTGTCGATCGGCAGCGTCGGCTCGATCCTGTCCGTCGGCAGCATCGGCTCGATCGCCTCGCTGCTGTCGATCGGGTCCTCGATGAGCGCGTTCTCGTTCCTGTCGAACATGTCCAACACGTCGGCGTTGTCGCACCAGAGCGACCAGTCGGTGCTGTCGGCCCAGTCCAAGCGGGCGATCCGCGGGTACCGGACCAACGGGGCCAAGCGCGCGGCTGACCGGCGCGCCGAGCGCAACGGCGACGCCGTCGACGGGCTGGTCCCGCCGCCCGCCCCGCCCGCCACCTCGAACGGGCACGGACGCGTCGAGCAGCTCCAGGGCGTCAGCCGCGGCTGACGTCGTCGTCGACCACGTCAGGCGCGCTGGACCTCGAGGCCGAGCCAGGCGGCGAGGTCGGCGATCTCGCGGTTGACGTCCGTGGCCATGGACCGGGTGAACGGGACGTCCTCGTGGACGGCGCTGACGACGAGGACCCCGGCCTTGCGGTCGGCCTGGGCGTCGAGCTTCCCGACCAGGCGGTCGTGGTGCAGGATCGGCAGCGCGAAGTAGCCCCAGCGTCGCCGGTCCTTGGGCTTGTACATCTCGAGGTAGTACTCGAAGCCCCACAGCTGCTCGGCCCGGGTGCGGTTGTGCACGAGCTGGTCGAAGGGCGACAGCAGCGCCGCGCGGCCCCGGAAGGTGCCCCGCGAACCGGACGACCCGGATGAGCCGGACGACGCGAAGAGCTCGTCGAGGTAGGGCTCGTGGACGCGCCACGTCCCGGACGTGCCGGCGACGGCGACCTCGAGACCGGCCTGCCCGACGGACGCCTGCTCGCCGGGCAGCTCCGGTCCGGTCGCCCGCGCGATGCCGAGGGCCGCGAGACGGCGCTCGTTGCGGATGCGGGTGGCCTCGTCGGGCGTCAGCCGCTCGAGCGGACCGCCGTAGACCCGCTCCGGGAGGTCGAAGTAGCGCTGCCGTCCCTTGCGGCCGGCGATGGCGACCTGCCCGCGGCGGGCCATCGACTCGAGCATCTTGGTGACGTTGCGGTTGTTGGTCCAGCCGCTCGAGGGCCACGGCACCGCGCTCGTGTCGGGGATGTCGCGCGAGAGCAGGGGGCCCGCCTTCTCCAGACGGTCGAGGATGTCCTGCCGGAACTGCTCGTTGGCCTCGAGCCACTCGAGGATCGACGGGTGGAACTCGCGTCCGACCCACTCGGCCACGACCGCCGCGACGTCGCCGGGCGGCCGGACGTAGGCGACCGTCTCGTGGAGCCGGCGCTCCTCGAGCGCCTGCGTGAGCTGCTCGGGCCGGTAGGCCGAACCGAGCCGGGACCACAGGACGAGGTCGGCGCTCGGTGCGATCGCCGCGGTGGGGTCGATCTGGAGCAGCGTCAGCCGGTCGACGACCGCGAGCAGGTCGGTCGGGCGCGGCAGGTCGAGCAGCTGGGCGTGGATCGCCACGCGTCGTGCCTGCTCGATGGTCAGCTCCGTGGTCCCCTGCCGCACCGCCATGCGGCCGACCCTAGACCGAACCACCGACGCGGTGTCAGGCTCCCGACCGGCGGCGGGGACTAGCCTCGTGGGAACCAGGCCCTGCTTCCGGAGGTGGTCATGCCCTACGCCGTCGACTTCACGGACGTCTCCACGGTGGGTCTCGAGTCGTCACCGCACGCGGAGGCGCTCGCGGGGGTGCGTGCGAACGAGGCCCGGTACTACCGGAACAAGTACGACCACACCTTCACGGTGCACCCGGCGAGCGAGGCGACGGAGGTCGTCGACTACGTCGCCCGCATCCTGAGGGAGGAGCGCGGCCTCGTCATCGCGTCCCCGGCGCTGGAGGCCACGACGTTCGAGGTCGACGGCATGCGGATGTCCTACGTGTTCTACGAGTCGGGCCTGTCGATCAACGTCATGTACACGCTCGCGGACGGCGGCAAGCGCGCCGTCGGGTTCAAGCTGTGTGACGGGATGGATGTCCCCGAGGAGCTCTCGAGCTTCAAGTTCGCGCGGCAGAAGTCGAAGCTCGCCGGGACGATCCGCGGGTCCTACTTCGTCGTCAAGGGCGAGTACCCGACCCCCTGACGAGGGGCCGTGGTGCCCTCCCTACCCCTGGGGAGCCTGCCGGCAGCGTGAGGCCCGGGCGCTCGTCGTCCCATGCGACGGCACTGATCCGCCAGCCCTCGCGCGTCCGGACCAGCTGCACCGACTTCATCCCGCGCCCGGCGGTCGGCTCGCCGTCGTGGACGCCCTCCTTGGCGTAGGCCCCGAACCAGGCCGCGATGTCACCGAAGACGTCGACGCGCCCGCCGAGCGACCACTCGTGGAAGTCGACGAGGACCCCGCCGGTCAGCAGGGCCTCCCGCGGGGCGATGAACGACTCGACGTCGTGCACGCCGAGGTCCGCGCCGCAGGTGCGGACGACGACCGCCTGCGGGAGGAACAGCCGGCGCAGCCGGTCGAGGCGCTGCGTCGCCTCGGGGCCGGAGCGGAATGCGTCGAGGAACGCCTCGACGACGGCCTGCACGGCCATCCGGTCGGCGTCGACGTCGAGGACGGGAACTGGCTGCTGCCCTTCGGTGCCCACGCCCGAACGCTAGCGGGTCGGCCCTCAGGCGGTCGCACGGCGCAGGGAGAGCCAGGCGCCGACGACGAGCACCAGGGCGGCGAGCCCGGCGAAGGCGGAGCTGAGGTCGACGGCCTCGTGCGTGACCGTCACGTGCTTGGGCAGGTTGCCGAGGACCTGCGCCAGCGACTCGGCGTCCTGCGCCGCGAAGTACTCGCCGCCCGTGGTCTCGGCAACGTCGCGCAGGGCTGCCTCGTCGACGACGAGGAAGTTGCGACCGCCGATGTCGCCGACGCGGGACCCGCCGAAGCCGCCACCGACGTTGGGGCCGAAGCCGGGCCCGGGCAGGCCGCCGTACTGGTCGAGCGTGCACGCGAGCCGCGTCGGGTTCCGGGTGCCGAACCCGATCGGGTAGACGCGGACGCCGCGGGCCGCCGCCTGCTCGGCCGCCTGCCTCGGGGTGACTCCGCGGGTGTTGGCTCCGTCGGTGAGCAGGACGACGATCTCGGGCGCCGGCGCCCCGCGAGCCGCGGCCCGGGCGTCGCCCCCGGAGCCCTCGCCGGAGGACGGCGAGCCGGTCGGCGGAGTTGCGTCGGCCGTCCCGGGACCGTCCGTCGCCGGTTCGGCCACCGGGTCGCTCGGGGGCACGGTCGGGTCGAGCTCCGCGATGGCGTCGATGGAGCGCAGGATGGCAGCGCCGATCGTCGTGCCGCGTCCGGTCGTCACCTCGTCGATCGCCTCGAGCAGCGCGTCCCGGTCGTCGGTCGGCGGCACGGCGAGCTGTGCGAACCCGGAAAACACGACGAGCCCGACCTTCGCGTCACCGCCCTGCCGGCGGACGAACTCCCGCACGGCCGCCTGGGCCGCGCTGAGCCGGTTGGGCGTCACGTCGGTCGCGCACATCGACCCGGAGACGTCGAGCGCGATGATGACCGTCGAGCTCGACGTCGGCACGTCCGCCTCGACGGTCGGGCGCGCACCGGCGAGGCCCAGCAGCGCCAGCGCGCCCAGCACGAGCGCCACCGGCACGTGCCGACGCCACGACCGGGTGGACGCCCCTGCCGCCCGAAGCAGGGCGACGTCCGGAAACGGCACCGCCTCCCGACGCCGTCGGCGCAGCTGCCAGGCGTAGGCCGCGAGCAGTGCGGGGACGGCGACGAGGACGAGGAGCAGGAGCGGCTGGCCGAACGACACCTAGACCACCCGACCCTGCCGGAGCACCGTCACGGCCGCCCCGGCGAGCAGCAGCAGCGCCGCCACCGCCGCCACGAGCGAGGTGATCTCGTGCGGCACCGACCGGGTCGTCCACTGCAGCTGGATCGAGTCGTAGACGGCCGCGAGGGTGGCGACGTCCGACGCGCGCCGGTAGGTCCCGCCGGTCGTGTCGGCCACCTGGCGCAGCACCGACTCGTCCAGTGCGGTCGCGATGCTGAACCCGTCCACGTCGATGACCGTGCCCGCAGGCGTCCCGAGCCCCACCGGGTCGATGCGCACCCCGGCGGCCGAGGCGAGGTCGGCCAGGTCGTTCGGGTCGGCGCCGGACGTGTTCTCGCCGTCGGTGAGCAGGACGATCGCCGTGCCGCCGAAGTAGCCGATCGGGGTCTCGTCCGTCGCGCCGTTCTCGGTGTCGGTCGGCGGCCGCACCGGCTTGCCGGCGATGGCGCTCAGGCCGCCGAGGATGCCACCGGCCAGCGACGTGTCGCCCTGCGGCGTCAGCCGCGCGATCGCGGCGAGCACCGCCGACCGGTCGTCCGTCGGACGTTGTGCCACGACGCCGCTGCCGCCGAACGCGACGACGGCGATGCGCACGCTCGGCGGCTGCTTCTCCACGAAGCCGCGTGCGGCCGCCTTGGCCGCCTCGAGCCGCGTCGGCTTGACGTCGGTGGCCGCCATGCTGTTCGACACGTCGAAGGCCAGCACGACGGTGCCCTCGCGGTGCGGCTCGGCCACGGCCGCCACCGGTCGCGTCAGCGCGACGACGAGCAGGGCCAGGGCGGCGAGCAGCAGCACCGGCCCCAGGTGGCGCAGGCGGTCGCGCCGTTCCACGAGCACGAAGCCCTCCGCGGCCATGGCCCGAAGCCGCGCGGCCCGCGCGGCCAGCAGCCGCCGGTACGCCACGACGAGCAGCGGCAGGAGCGCGAGTCCCGCCACCATCCACGGCCAGGTCAGCGTCATGGTCGACGTGCTCCGATCCGCCTGCGCCGCAAGGCGGCCACGCGCACGAGCACCCGCACGAGGTCCTCCTCCGTCGACACGTGGTGCAGGTCGGCCCCGGCCCGACGCGTCACCCGCTCCAGCTCGGCCCGGCGCTCGTCGGCCACCTGCCGCACCCGCGCCCGGAAGGCCGCGTCGTCGGTGTCGACGACGATCTGCTCGCCCGTCTCGGGGTCCTCGACGTACACCGTGCCCACGTGCGGCAGGTCGTGCTCGCGGGGGTCGCTGACCCGCAGCACGACGACGTCGTGCCGCCGTGCGAGCCGGCCGAGCTCGGCATCCCACCCCGGCGCGCTGACGAGGTCGCTGACGACGACGACCATCGACCGCCGGCGCGCCAGGCCGGACAGCGCGCGCAGGCCGCCGCCGAGGTCGGTGAGGCCGGGAGGGGCCGGACGTGCCGGTGGGAACGGGCGGACCGGGCGACCCAGCGTCCATCGGCGCCGGCTCGGGGCGGCGGCCGCCGCGTCGGCCGCCTCGTGCGCCGCCCGCCGGTCGAGCAGCGCCGTGGCGATCCGCAGCACCTGGGTGCGCCCCGACCGCGGCGGCACGACCGCCTCGACGCCCGCGTCGACGACGACCGCCCCGACGCGGCTGCCCCCACGGGTCAGGACGTGGGCGAGCGTCGTGGCGAGCTCGGCCACGACGAGGTCCTTGTTGCGGCCTGCGGCGCCGAAGCCCATCGACCGCGACGCGTCGAGGAGCAGCCACGCCGTCACCTCGCGCTCCTCGACGTACTCCCGCACCCACGGCTCGTCGAGGCGCGCGGTGACGTTCCACTCGACGTGCCGCAGGTCGTCGCCGGGCTCGTACTCGCGCAGGTCCGTGAAGTCGAGCCCGGACCCCGTGAAGAGGCTGCGGTAGTCCCCCTGGAGCAGCCCGTCGAGCCGGCGCACCACGCGCCACTCGAGCCGGCGGAGCAGGCGCTCCGGCGTCAGTGCTGGGGCCGCGCCCACGACGTGTCCTCCACCCCACCGACGGGGACGCCTGTCCCCGTTGGGGCCTCGCGCGTCGGTGCCGTCGGCACGGGGACCGCAGCGACGACGGGGGCGAGCACCTCGTCGGGCGACAGGTCCTCGGCCAGCGCCTCGTACGACAGCACGACGCGGTGCCGCAGCACGTCGTGCGCGAGCTCGTGCACGTCGGACGGCAGCACGAAGTCACGCCCCCGCAGGAAGGCCAGGGCCCGGGCCGCGAGGACGAGGTTGATGGACGCGCGGGGGCTGGCCCCGTACGTCAGGAGGCGGGACAGGTCGTCGCGCCCGACCGAGGCCGGGTCGCGCGTCGCCGACGCGAGGTGCACGGCGTACTCGATGACCGCCGGGTCGACGTACACCTCGTCGACCTCCTGCTGGAACCGCCGCAGCACGTCCGGGTCCAGCACCTGCGCCGTCCGCACCGCCGCCCCGATCTGCCGCTCGACGACGACGAACTCCTCTGCGGCGGAGGGGTACCCGATGAGGACCTTGAGCATGAAGCGGTCGACCTGGGCCTCGGGCAGCTGGTACGTGCCCTCCGACTCGATGGGGTTCTGGGTCGCCATGACGAGGAAGGGGACCGGCGCCGGGTAGGTCTGGCGGCCGATCGTCACCTGCCGCTCCTGCATGACCTCCAGCAGCGCGCTCTGCACCTTGGCCGGCGCACGGTTGACCTCGTCGGCGAGCACGAGGTTGGCGAAGACCGGACCGAGCGACACCTGGAACTCGCCGTCGCGCTGGTTCCAGATGCGCGTGCCGACGAGGTCGGCCGGCACGAGGTCGGGCGTGAACTGGATGCGCTGGAACTGGCCGCCCACCGTCGCCGCGAGCGTCTTGATGGCCATCGTCTTGGCCAGGCCGGGAACGCCCTCGACGAGCAGGTGACCCCGGGCGAGGAGCGCCACGACCATCCGTTCGAGGAGCACGTCCTGCCCGACGATGGTTCGCTTGACCTCGTAGAGCGCCTGCTCGAGCAGCCGGTGGTCGGCGGCGGTGTCGACGTCGGGAGCGACGTGCGTCGGGTCGTCCATGGCTTCTCCTCGTGGTGGGCTGGTGCTCGTACCCGGCGCTCAGTGCGGCGGGCTGCCGGCGGCGCCGCCGGCCGTGGCGATGGGCACGGCGAAGCCGATGCCGACGAACAGCGTCTGGTCGGTGGGGTTGGCCAGGCCCGTGACGATGCCGACGACGTGCCCGGCCCGGTCGAGCAGCGGCCCGCCGGAGTTGCCCGGGTTGACGGCGGCGTCGAACTGGATGAGGTGGCGCAGCTGCCTGCCGCCGGGCACGGTGACGGTGCGGTCGAGGGCCGACACGACCCCGGCCGAGAGCGAGTCGGTCAGCCCGAGCGGGTGCCCCACGGCGAAGACCGGGACGCCGACCTGCGCCCGGCCGCCGAGCACGGCCGGGACGACGGTGGTCGGCAGGCGCGCCGGCGTCAGGGTCGCGGTGTCGTTCTCCGGCCGGCGCGTCGCCACCGTCGCCGGCGAGCTCGTGCCGTCCGCGAACTGGACGGTGATGCCGGTCGCGCCCGCCACGACGTGGTCGGCGGTCAGCACCGTGCCGTCGTCGTTGACGACGACGCCGGCCCCCGTGCCGCGCTCCACGCCGGTACGGGTCGGGGTGAGCGTCGTGACGAGGACGAGCGAGGGCTCGATGGCGCGGTGGGCGAGGGTGGCGTCGGGGGGTCGGGCGGCCTGGTCCTCGGCAAACGCCTCGAGGCTGCGCCGGACGCTGGCGTCGACGTCCCGCTGCGTCGGCGGCGGCGGCCCGGACTGACGGGTCAGCCCGAAGGCGAGCCCCGCTGCCGCCACGAGGAGGACGACGACCACGACCGCCCAGACGCGTCGGGGCAACGACCGCAGTGGGCCGGACCGGCGCGGCGGCTCGGGCGGCAAGGGCGGCTCCGACCCGCCACCGGGCGCGGGGGTCGACGGCCCGGCACCGACGGCGCCGGCCGGATGCACCTTCGGCGGATCGGTGACCCGTGCCACCACTCGACTCTACGTTCCGCACCCACCGACCGGCAGGGGTCTGTGCACCCTTCACAGGACCGCGGACCAGTGCGGGCCCGGGCCCCTACGATCGCCACCATGCCGACCGACGCGACCCCTCCCCTCGCCGTGGTCGTCCGCGACGCCACGCCCGCCGACGCCGCGGCCTGCGCGCGCATCTACCGGCCGTACGTTCTCGACACCGCGATCACCTTCGAGCTCGAGCCACCGACCGAGGACGCGGTCGCTGCGCGCATCGAGGCCGCCCGCGCCACGCACGCCTGGCTCGTCCTCGAGGAGGCGGGACGGATCCTCGGCTACGCGTACGCC
>NZ_JBPGXG010000143.1:0-10810 GCF_056755255.1 Monashia sp. HAY1-5C
TCCGTCGTCGGCAGCGTCAGATGTGTATAAGAGACAGGGTCGGTGGAGCACCACCGACCGGCAGCCCGTTCTCGCGTCCCGGCCGACCCCGATGCCTTCCGTCCTTGACCCTGACACGGTGTCAGGCGGTGCCATGGTCGGACCATGTTGAGTATCGGAGACTTCGCCCGGCTGGCCGGGGTGTCGGTGCGCATGCTGCGCCACTACGACGCCCTCGGTCTGCTGCCGCCGGCCCGCGTCGACCCGGACTCGGGCTACCGGTCGTACTCGACCGCGCAGCTCGACCGGGCCAACCGGCTCGTGGCGCTCAAGGACCTCGGCTTCACGCTCGAGGACTGCGGTCGCCTGCTCGGTGACGACGTGCCCGTCGAGCAGCTGCGCGGGATGCTGCGGCTGCGTCGGGCCGAGCTCGCCGCGCAGATCGACGCCGACCGCGCGCGCCTGCAGCAGGTCGAGCAGCGTCTCCGGATGATCGAGAAGGAGCACGCCATGTCACCTGTCGCCCTCGACGCCTACACCGAGCAGGCCCTGCCGGCCGCCCGCCTCGTCCAGCTGTCCGGACGCGTGCCGGACGGCGAGCAGGTCGGCGACGTCGTCGGCCCCCTCTTCGGGCAGGTCGAGCACGCCGTCTCGGCCGCACCACTCGTCCCGACCGGCCCGTCGATGGGGCACTACACGATGGACGGCGACGCCCTGGTCGCTGCCGCGGCCTACCCCGTCGGGCCCGAGGTCGGGCCGGCCGAGGCCGCCGCCGCGGGCCTCGAGCTGGCCGAGCTCCCGGCGCAACCGCGGGCGCTGGTCACGACCCTTCGCGGGCCGCTCGGCGGGATCTCCGAGGCGTGGCAGACGCTGTCGCGCGAGGTGGAGGCGCGCGGGCTCTCCTTCGCAGGGCCGTGCCGCGAGGTCTACCACGCAGCGCCGGCCGACCCCGACGCCACCTGGGTCATCGAGCTGCAGCAACCCGTCGCCTGAGGCCGTCCGGTCGGCGCCCGGTCGGCGCCCGGTCCGTTCGTGGGCGTTCGGTCCCTTGGTCGGTGGTGCACCACCCACCAAGGGACCGAATCGTGCACGAGGAGCCGGGACGCGTCCACACCCCTGACGCGGGCGGGGGTGATCTCCACAGCCCCCGGGCAGGGTGTCGCGCCCCCCTCCCGAAACCACGAGGCTCAGGGCATGGATCCCGCGCTCATCGCCCGCAACGACGTGTTCTCGGCCGGCCGCGCCACCGAGCTGGGCCTGACCCGTGCCGACCTGCGTCGACTCCTGCGTGACGGCAGCGTGGTTCGGCTGCACCGCGGCTGGTACGCCACACGAGTGCCCCGCGACGACGCCGACCGGCACCGGCTCCGCGTGGAGGCACTCCTGGTCGAGTACGCCGGACGCGCCTTGGCGGCTGACGCATCGGCGTTGCTGCGTCTGGGGATCGCCACGTGGCGGCCGGACCTGCGAAGGGTCCACCTGGCCCTCACCGACCCCGGCCTGAACCGCCACCGCAAGGCCGACCTCGTCGTCCATCCGCACCGGACGTCCGCGCCGGAGCTGGCTCCGCGGCCGGCGGGAGGGACCGTCCATCCGGCAGTCGCGATCGCGTCCGTGGGGCTGAAGGACCCCCGCTCGTTCCTCGTGCCCGCCGACGACGGGCTCCGCCGGGGCCTCGTGACGGCCGACGAGCTTCGCGCCGCGGTCGCGGGACTGGGCCGGCGGCACGGTGCCGCGGGGGTGCGGGCGGTGCTCGACTGGTGCGACGCCCGGCACGAGTCGCCCGGCGAGACGCTGCTGTCCCACCTGCTCCGGGCGGCGGGGCACGACCTCGAGCCGCAGTTCGTCGTGCCGGGCACGGAGCGGTGGACCCGAGGCGGCCGCGGCTACCGAGTCGACCTGCGGCTGACGGGGACCCGCGTGCTCGTCGAGTTCGACGGTCGGGTGAAGTACGAGGACCGGCAGGTCCTGTGGGAGGAGAAGCTGCGCGAGGACCGCATCCGGTCGCTGGGTTGGGTGGTCGTCCGGGTGACCATGGCAGACCTGCGCGACCCGGCCGCGCTGCGAGCGCGGGTCGACGCGGCTCTCGCCCTCGCGGCTGCGTGACCGATGCGTCACCCGGGTGGTGCTGGGACCTTTCGGTGCGTGGTCTGACACTCACAGACAGACGCAGCGCTGACGAAGTGCGCCGGGGCTCACGAGGCCGGGGTCCGGGCCGGGCTCGGACGGCGTCCGGGGCACCGGCCGGCAACCGATAGCCTTGCCGTTGGCTTGGACCACAACCGGAAGGCAGACCGATGCCGGCGATCGTGCTCGTGGGAGCGCAGTGGGGCGACGAGGGCAAGGGCAAGGCGACCGACCTGCTCGGCAGCAGCGTCGACTACGTCGTCAAGTTCAACGGCGGCAACAACGCCGGCCACACCGTCGTCATCGAGAAGGACGGCAAGCGCGAGAAGTACGCGCTGCACCTGCTGCCGTCCGGGATCCTGTCCCCGAACTGCGTGCCCGTCATCGGCAACGGTGTCGTCATCGACCTCGGTGTCCTCTTCGAGGAGCTCGACGGCCTCGACGCGCGCGGCGTCGACACGAGCAAGCTCAAGGTCAGCGCCAACGCGCACGTCATCCCGCCGTACAACCGGACCCTCGACAAGGTCACCGAGCGCTTCCTCGGCAGCCGCCGCATCGGCACGACCGGTCGCGGCATCGGCCCGACGTACGCGGACAAGATGAGCCGCATCGGCATCCGGGTCCAGGACCTCTACGACGAGGGCATCCTGCGCCAGAAGGTCGAGGCCGCCCTGGCCGTCAAGAATCAGGTGCTCGCCAAGATCTACAACACGCGCGCCGCGGACGTCGACGAGGTCGTCACCGAGCTGCGCTCGTACGCGGAGCGGCTCGCGCCGATGGTCACCGACACGGCGCTCGAGCTGGTCCAGGCCCTCGACCGCGGCGAGACCGTGCTCTTCGAGGCCGGCCAGGCGACCCTCCTCGACGTCGACCACGGCACCTACCCGTACGTCACCTCGAGCAACGCCACCGCGGGCGGCGCGTGCACCGGTTCGGGCGTGCCGCCGACCCGCATCGACTCGGTCATCGCCATCCTCAAGGCCTACACGACGCGCGTCGGAGAAGGGCCGTTCCCCACCGAGCTGCACGACGACATGGGTGAGTTCCTCCGCAAGACCGGTGCCGAGTTCGGCGTCACCACCGGACGTCCCCGCCGGTGCGGCTGGCTCGACGTCGTCATCGGCCGCTACGCCCAGCGGGTCAACGGCGTCACCGACTTCGTCGTCACCAAGCTCGACGTGCTCACCGGTCTGTCCACGGTCCCGATCTGCGTCGCCTACGACGTCGACGGCGTCCGCCACGACGAGATGCCGGTCAGCCAGAGCGACTTCCACCACGCGACCCCGATCTACGAGGAGATGCCGGGCTGGTGGGAGGACATCACCCACTGCCGCACCTTCGAGGAGCTGCCCGAGAACGCGCAGAAGTACGTGCTGCGGGTCGAGGAGCTCATCGGCGCCCGCGTCTCCGCGATCGGTGTCGGTCCGGGCCGGGACGAGATCATCGAGCGTTTCCCGCTCAAGCCCAGCGTCGCGAGCTGACCGCTGACCCACGAACCTGCTTGGACCCGAAGGACATCCATGAGTGACACGGTTGCCCCCGCCGCCCCGGAGCCGGCCCCCGAGGCCACCACCGAACCGCTCGACTGGGTGACGCGTCTGGCCGACGACGTCATCGCCGAGGCGAGGCACCGCGGCATCGACACCATCGTCTGCGCGTCCGGCATCAGCCCGTCGGGGCCCATCCACCTCGGCAACTTCCGCGAGCTCATCACGCCGCACCTCGTCGCCGACGAGATCAAGCGCCGCGGCATCGCGTGCGAGCACATCCTGTCCTGGGACGACTTCGACCGCTTCCGCCGCGTGCCCAAGCGCCTCGAGGGCGTCGACGAGTCGTGGGAGCAGTACATCGGCATGCCGCTGACGTCGGTGCCCGCCCCGGCCGGGTCGCCGCACGCCAGCTGGGCCGACCACTTCAAGGCGCCGCTGCTCGAGGCGATGGCCGCCACCGGCATCGAGGTGCGCCAGATCAGCCAGACCGAGCAGTACCGCGCGGGCGCGTACCGCGAGCAGGTCCTCCTCGCGATGCGCGAGCGGGTCGCCATCGACAAGGTCCTCGACCAGTACCGCACCCTGGAGGCGGAGGCCGACGCGCGGCAGCGGGCCACCGGCAAGGGCCGACGCCAGGACCCCAAGGCCGCGCAGCTCACCGAGGAGCAGGCGGCCGCCGCGACCGAGGCCGAGCGCGGTTCGGGCGCCGCGGCGGAGGACGACGGCAGCGAGGGCACCGCCGGTTACTTCCCGTTCAAGCCGTACTGCACCGTCTGCCGCACCGACTTCACGACCGTCACCGCCTACGACGACGACACGCACGAGCTCGCCTACGCCTGCACGAGGTGCGGGCACACCGAGACCGTCGACCTCGACACCTTCACCGACGGCAAGCTCGTCTGGAAGGTCGACTGGCCGATGCGCTGGGCCTACGAGGGCGTGCTGTTCGAGCCGTCCGGCGTCGACCACCAGAGCCCGGGCAGCAGCTTCGTCGTCGGCAAGGACCTCGCCCCCGTCTTCGGCTGGGAGCGCCCGATCGGCCCGATGTACGCGTTCGTCGGCATCGCCGGCATGGCCAAGATGAGCTCGTCCAAGGGCGGGGTCCCGATCCCGAACGACGCGCTGGAGGTCATGGAGCCGGCGGTGCTGCGCTGGCTCTACGCCCGACGCCGCCCGAACCAGAGCTTCGACGTCGCCTTCGGCCCCGAGCTGCAGCGGCTCTACGACGAGTGGGACGCCCTGAACCGCAAGGTCGAGGCCGGCGCCGCGCAGCCGGGCGACCTCGCCGCCCACCTGCGCGCCTCCTCGACGGCCTCCGGCCCGCTGCCCTCGACCCCCCGGCCGATGCCGTTCCGGACCATCGCCTCGGTCATCGACATCACGCAGGGCGACGAGGCCCAGGCGGTGCGCCTCCTGTCCGAGCTCGACCCCGACCACCCGGTCGACTCCATCGAGGACCTGCGCCCGCGCCTCGACTGCGCCGAGCGCTGGATGCTCGGCTACGTCCCGGCCGAGGACCGCACCGTCGTCCGCGAGACGCCGGACGCCGAGCTGCTCGGCAGCCTCGAGGACCCGCAGCGCGAGTCGCTGCGCCTGCTGCTCGAGGGCCTCGACGCGCACTGGTCGGTCGACGGCCTGACCCACCTCGTGTACGCGGTGCCGAAGATCCAGCGCGGCATCGACCCCGAGGCCAAGGTCAAGGACCCCGAGCTGTCCGCGGCCCAGCGGGCGTTCTTCGTCCTCGTGTACCGGCTGCTCGTGTCCAAGGACACCGGTCCGCGCCTGCCGACGCTGCTGCTGGCGGTCGGCGCCGACCGCCAGCAGCAGCGTCGGCAGGCGCGGACCGGTGTCCTTGGACACGAGCAGCCGGTACACGAGGACGAAGAACGCCCGCTGGGCCGCGGACAGCTCGGGGTCCTTGACCTTGGCCTCGGGGTCGATGCCGCGCTGGATCTTCGGCACCGCGTACACGAGGTGGGTCAGGCCGTCGACCGACCAGTGCGCGTCGAGGCCCTCGAGCAGCAGGCGCAGCGACTCGCGCTGCGGGTCCTCGAGGCTGCCGAGCAGCTCGGCGTCCGGCGTCTCGCGGACGACGGTGCGGTCCTCGGCCGGGACGTAGCCGAGCATCCAGCGCTCGGCGCAGTCGAGGCGCGGGCGCAGGTCCTCGATGGAGTCGACCGGGTGGTCGGGGTCGAGCTCGGACAGGAGGCGCACCGCCTGGGCCTCGTCGCCCTGCGTGATGTCGATGACCGAGGCGATGGTCCGGAACGGCATCGGCCGGGGGGTCGAGGGCAGCGGGCCGGAGGCCGTCGAGGAGGCGCGCAGGTGGGCGGCGAGGTCGCCCGGCTGCGCGGCGCCGGCCTCGACCTTGCGGTTCAGGGCGTCCCACTCGTCGTAGAGCCGCTGCAGCTCGGGGCCGAAGGCGACGTCGAAGCTCTGGTTCGGGCGGCGTCGGGCGTAGAGCCAGCGCAGCACCGCCGGCTCCATGACCTCCAGCGCGTCGTTCGGGATCGGGACCCCGCCCTTGGACGAGCTCATCTTGGCCATGCCGGCGATGCCGACGAACGCGTACATCGGGCCGATCGGGCGCTCCCAGCCGAAGACGGGGGCGAGGTCCTTGCCGACGACGAAGCTGCTGCCCGGGCTCTGGTGGTCGACGCCGGACGGCTCGAACAGCACGCCCTCGTAGGCCCAGCGCATCGGCCAGTCGACCTTCCAGACGAGCTTGCCGTCGGTGAAGGTGTCGAGGTCGACGGTCTCGGTGTGCCCGCACCTCGTGCAGGCGTAGGCGAGCTCGTGCGTGTCGTCGTCGTAGGCGGTGACGGTCGTGAAGTCGGTGCGGCAGACGGTGCAGTACGGCTTGAACGGGAAGTAACCGGCGGTGCCCTCGCTGCCGTCGTCCTCCGCCGCGGCGCCCGAACCGCGCTCGGCCTCGGTCGCGGCGGCCGCCTGCTCCTCGGTGAGCTGCGCGGCCTTGGGGTCCTGGCGTCGGCCCTTGCCGGTGGCCCGCTGCCGCGCGTCGGCCTCCGCCTCCAGGGTGCGGTACTGGTCGAGGACCTTGTCGATGGCGACCCGCTCGCGCATCGCGAGGAGGACCTGCTCGCGGTACGCGCCCGCGCGGTACTGCTCGGTCTGGCTGATCTGGCGCACCTCGATGCCGGTGGCGGCCATCGCCTCGAGCAGCGGCGCCTTGAAGTGGTCGGCCCAGCTGGCGTGCGGCGACCCGGCCGGGGCGGGCACCGACGTCAGCGGCATGCCGATGTACTGCTCCCACGACTCGTCGACGCCCTCGAGGCGCTTGGGCACGCGGCGGAAGCGGTCGAAGTCGTCCCAGGACAGGATGTGCTCGCACGCGATGCCGCGGCGCTTGATCTCGTCGGCGACGAGGTGCGGCGTGATGAGCTCGCGGAAGTTGCCGAGGTGGATGGGCCCCGACGGGCTGATGCCGGACGCGCAGACGATGGTGTCGATGCCGCGGTGCCTCGCCTCGGCGATGACGTCGTCGGCCAGACGCGTCACCCAGTCGAGCGGTTCGGTGGTGGCCTCGGGGGCCGGCTCCGGGGCGGCGGGGGCAACCGTGTCACTCATGGATGTCCTTCGGGTCCAAGCAGGTTCGTGGGTCAGCGGTCAGCTCGCGACGCTGGGCTTGAGCGGGAAACGCTCGATGATCTCGTCCCGGCCCGGACCGACACCGATCGCGGAGACGCGGGCGCCGATGAGCTCCTCGACCCGCAGCACGTACTTCTGCGCGTTCTCGGGCAGCTCCTCGAAGGTGCGGCAGTGGGTGATGTCCTCCCACCAGCCCGGCATCTCCTCGTAGATCGGGGTCGCGTGGTGGAAGTCGCTCTGGCTGACCGGCATCTCGTCGTGGCGGACGCCGTCGACGTCGTAGGCGACGCAGATCGGGACCGTGGACAGACCGGTGAGCACGTCGAGCTTGGTGACGACGAAGTCGGTGACGCCGTTGACCCGCTGGGCGTAGCGGCCGATGACGACGTCGAGCCAGCCGCACCGGCGGGGACGTCCGGTGGTGACGCCGAACTCGGCACCGGTCTTGCGGAGGAACTCACCCATGTCGTCGTGCAGCTCGGTGGGGAACGGCCCTTCTCCGACGCGCGTCGTGTAGGCCTTGAGGATGGCGATGACCGAGTCGATGCGGGTCGGCGGCACGCCCGAACCGGTGCACGCGCCGCCCGCGGTGGCGTTGCTCGAGGTGACGTACGGGTAGGTGCCGTGGTCGACGTCGAGGAGGGTCGCCTGGCCGGCCTCGAAGAGCACGGTCTCGCCGCGGTCGAGGGCCTGGACCAGCTCGAGCGCCGTGTCGGTGACCATCGGCGCGAGCCGCTCCGCGTACGAGCGCAGCTCGGTGACGACCTCGTCGACGTCCGCGGCGCGCGTGTTGTAGATCTTGGCGAGCACCTGATTCTTGACGGCCAGGGCGGCCTCGACCTTCTGGCGCAGGATGCCCTCGTCGTAGAGGTCCTGGACCCGGATGCCGATGCGGCTCATCTTGTCCGCGTACGTCGGGCCGATGCCGCGACCGGTCGTGCCGATGCGGCGGCTGCCGAGGAAGCGCTCGGTGACCTTGTCGAGGGTCCGGTTGTACGGCGGGATGACGTGCGCGTTGGCGCTGACCTTGAGCTTGCTCGTGTCGACGCCGCGCGCGTCGAGGCCGTCGAGCTCCTCGAAGAGGACACCGAGGTCGATGACGACACCGTTGCCGATGACGGGCACGCAGTTCGGGGACAGGATCCCGGACGGCAGCAGGTGCAGCGCGTACTTCTCGCGCTTGCCGTCCTTCTCGATGACGACGGTGTGGCCGGCGTTGTTGCCGCCGTTGAACTTGACGACGTAGTCGACGCTGCTGCCGAGCAGGTCGGTCGCCTTGCCCTTGCCCTCGTCGCCCCACTGCGCTCCCACGAGCACGATCGCCGGCATCGGTCTGCCTTCCGGTTGTGGTCCAAGCCAACGGCAAGGCTATCGGTTGCCGGCCGGTGCCCCGGACGCCGTCCGAGCCCGGCCCGGACCCCGGCCTCGTGAGCCCCGGCGCACTTCGTCAGCGCTGCGTCTGTCTGTGAGTGTCAGACCACGCACCGAAAGGTCCCAGCACCACCCGGGTGACGCATCGGTCACGCAGCCGCGAGGGCGAGAGCCGCGTCGACCCGCGCTCGCAGCGCGGCCGGGTCGCGCAGGTCTGCCATGGTCACCCGGACGACCACCCAACCCAGCGACCGGATGCGGTCCTCGCGCAGCTTCTCCTCCCACAGGACCTGCCGGTCCTCGTACTTCACCCGACCGTCGAACTCGACGAGCACGCGGGTCCCCGTCAGCCGCAGGTCGACTCGGTAGCCGCGGCCGCCTCGGGTCCACCGCTCCGTGCCCGGCACGACGAACTGCGGCTCGAGGTCGTGCCCCGCCGCCCGGAGCAGGTGGGACAGCAGCGTCTCGCCGGGCGACTCGTGCCGGGCGTCGCACCAGTCGAGCACCGCCCGCACCCCCGCGGCACCGTGCCGCCGGCCCAGTCCCGCGACCGCGGCGCGAAGCTCGTCGGCCGTCACGAGGCCCCGGCGGAGCCCGTCGTCGGCGGGCACGAGGAACGAGCGGGGGTCCTTCAGCCCCACGGACGCGATCGCGACTGCCGGATGGACGGTCCCTCCCGCCGGCCGCGGAGCCAGCTCCGGCGCGGACGTCCGGTGCGGATGGACGACGAGGTCGGCCTTGCGGTGGCGGTTCAGGCCGGGGTCGGTGAGGGCCAGGTGGACCCTTCGCAGGTCCGGCCGCCACGTGGCGATCCCCAGACGCAGCAACGCCGATGCGTCAGCCGCCAAGGCGCGTCCGGCGTACTCGACCAGGAGTGCCTCCACGCGGAGCCGGTGCCGGTCGGCGTCGTCGCGGGGCACTCGTGTGGCGTACCAGCCGCGGTGCAGCCGAACCACGCTGCCGTCACGCAGGAGTCGACGCAGGTCGGCACGGGTCAGGCCCAGCTCGGTGGCGCGGCCGGCCGAGAACACGTCGTTGCGGGCGATGAGCGCGGGATCCATGCCCTGAGCCTCGTGGTTTCGGGAGGGGGGCGCGACACCCTGCCCGGGGGCTGTGGAGATCACCCCCGCCCGCGTCAGGGGTGTGGACGCGTCCCGGCTCCTCGTGCACGATTCGGTCCCTTGGTGGGTGGTGCACCACCGACCAAGGGACCGAACGCCCACGAACGGACCGGGCGCCGACCGGGCGCCGACCGGACGGCCTCAGGCGACGGGTTGCTGCAGCTCGATGACCCAGGTGGCGTCGGGGTCGGCCGGCGCTGCGTGGTAGACCTCGCGGCACGGCCCTGCGAAGGAGAGCCCGCGCGCCTCCACCTCGCGCGACAGCGTCTGCCACGCCTCGGAGATCCCGCCGAGCGGCCCGCGAAGGGTCGTGACCAGCGCCCGCGGTTGCGCCGGGAGCTCGGCCAGCTCGAGGCCCGCGGCGGCGGCCTCGGCCGGCCCGACCTCGGGCCCGACGGGGTAGGCCGCGGCAGCGACCAGGGCGTCGCCGTCCATCGTGTAGTGCCCCATCGACGGGCCGGTCGGGACGAGTGGTGCGGCCGAGACGGCGTGCTCGACCTGCCCGAAGAGGGGGCCGACGACGTCGCCGACCTGCTCGCCGTCCGGCACGCGTCCGGACAGCTGGACGAGGCGGGCGGCCGGCAGGGCCTGCTCGGTGTAGGCGTCGAGGGCGACAGGTGACATGGCGTGCTCCTTCTCGATCATCCGGAGACGCTGCTCGACCTGCTGCAGGCGCGCGCGGTCGGCGTCGATCTGCGCGGCGAGCTCGGCCCGACGCAGCCGCAGCATCCCGCGCAGCTGCTCGACGGGCACGTCGTCACCGAGCAGGCGACCGCAGTCCTCGAGCGTGAAGCCGAGGTCCTTGAGCGCCACGAGCCGGTTGGCCCGGTCGAGCTGCGCGGTCGAGTACGACCGGTAGCCCGAGTCCGGGTCGACGCGGGCCGGCGGCAGCAGACCGAGGGCGTCGTAGTGGCGCAGCATGCGCACCGACACCCCGGCCAGCCGGGCGAAGTCTCCGATACTCAACATGGTCCGACCATGGCACCGCCTGACACCGTGTCAGGGTCAAGGACGGAAGGCATCGGGGTCGGCCGGGACGCGAGAACGGGCTGCCGGTCGGTGGTGCTCCACCGACCCTGTCTCTTATACACATCTGACGCTGCCGACGACGGA
>NZ_JBPGXG010000144.1:0-10757 GCF_056755255.1 Monashia sp. HAY1-5C
TCCGTCGTCGGCAGCGTCAGATGTGTATAAGAGACAGGTGCAGGGCGAGGCGTTCCGGGTCAGCCGATGGTGGCGGCAAAGAGGTGCATGTTCTGGTTGGTGGGCAGGGTGATCCACGCAACCTGCTTGCCCGCGGTGAGCGGGACGGTGGCGGCGTACAGGCTCACGGGCTGGTTCACCCGCGTGCCGTCGGACTGGTTCAGGTACGCCGTGGTCGCCGCGAGCGCGCCCCCTTCCGCTGCCTGGTTCGCCCACCAGTCCGAGAAGGACACCGTCGCGGCCGATGTGGTGCCGTCGGCGTAGGTCACGGTGAGCTGTCCCTTCTGGACCCCGCCACCGGCTCCGGCCCCGAGCAGGGAGAGCTGCGTGCCCGAGCCGTTCATCGCGATGACCTGCCCGGTGGCGTTGACCTCGTTCGGCTTCCCGGCCGGGACGTCCGGCCACGTGAACGTCGACGTCCCGGCGGTGACCGTGCTGCCGGGTGTCACACCGACGGCGGCCAGCGCCTGCGCCGAGAAGCTGTGTCCCCAGCCGTCGAAGTTGCCCAAGGCCGTGGCAGAGTCGTCGGTGACGCCGACCTTCTCGTACGCGGCCGCGAAGGTGGGGTAGCCGACCGTCACCGTGGCGGACCCGCTCGGCTGCGGGCGGCGGTCGGAGCCGGTGAAGCTCGTCGCGCCGAACACCGTCCCCGGACCGCCGACCGTGTCGGCAGGCACGGCCACCGACCAGGTGGTCGACACCGTCTGTCCCGGGTTCACCTGAGCGAAGCTCGCCGGGGACTGCGCGGTGGCCTTCCAGCCGCGCGGCACGGTGAGCGCGGTCACGGCACTACGCACCGGAGCCGTGGCGCCGTTCGTGAACTCGGTGGTCACCGACATGGTGGAACCCGGCATGGCCAACGTCGGGGCCTTCACCGTCGTGTACTGCGTTCCGTTGGTCACGGTGCGCCCGACGTTGAACGTGTCCGTGAGCGGTAGCGAACGCGAGGAGGCCCCGACGTGCACGGTGTAGCTGCCGGCTGCCAGCGTCCAGCCCTGCGCGGGGGTGTTCCAGTACGACGCGTCCTGGGCGGTGATGTCGAACGTCACCCTCTTCGTCTCGCCAGGCTGCAGGTGGACCTTCTGGAAGCCCTTCAGCTGCCTGGGCGGCTCACCTGCGCTGGCCGGAACGCCGAGATAGAGCTGCGCGACCTCGGCGCCCGCCCGCGACCCGGTGTTCGTCACGTCGACGCTGGCCTGCACAGATCCGTTGCCCGACAGCGTGCGTGCGGACAGGTCGAGGTTCGAGAACGCGAACGTGGTGTAGGACAACCCGTAGCCGAACGGGAAGAGCGGGGTCCGGTTCTTCGCGTCGTACCAGCGGTAGCCGACGTTCAGACCCTCGGAGTACTGCACCTTGCCGTCCACGCCGGGCCACTGGGCGTCCGTGGAGGCGGGCACCTGGTCGAGCGAGGTGGGGAAGGTGACGGGGAGCTTGGCCGACGGGTTGGCGTCGCCGAACAGCAGCGCGGCGATGGCGTTGCCGGCCTGCTGGCCCGGGTACCAGGCCTCGAGGACGCCCTTGACCTTGTCGAGCCACGGCATGGTGACCGCTGAGCCGGTGTTGAGCACGACGATGGTGTTCGGGTTGGCGGCCGCGACGGCGTCGATGAGGTCGTTCTGGTCGTCGGGCAGGTCGATGTTCGGCTGGTCGCCGCCCTCGCCCTGGTAGAGGTTTGCGTACACCACCGCCACGTCGGACTTGGCGGCCAGAGCCGCCGCCTGCTGCGCGAGAGCGGCCTTCGGCGGCAGCCAGCCCAGGTTGACGTAGGCCCCGCCGGTGCCCTGGTAGTAGTCCACCTCGATCTGCACGGGCTTGCCCGCGGTCAGGTCGACCTGGCCCGTCTCGGTGTGCGCGCCCTGGTCGCGCCAGTTGTCGATGACCTGCTTGCCGTCGATGAACAGCCGAGTGCCGTCGTCGCTGGTGACTCCGAAGGTGTACGTGCCGGTGACCGGCGGCGTCACCGTCCCGGTCCACTTCGTCGAGAAGCCCGCGGCCGGCACGCCCGAGGCAGGTGCACCTCTCCAGTCGAACTTCACCTGCCGGTCGATGCGTGTTGTGGCCGGTGTCCCCGACAGCGTGGTGTTCGCGTAGTACTCGCCCGTCAGACCGTGGCCGGTACCCGACGCCGGAGTCAGGAACTGGCTGTCGATCGCGGGCAGGGTGCCGAAGTCACCCTTCGTGCCCGGGTTGCCCTGCGCGTACTGCACGTCGACGCCGGAGCCGGCGCGTGCCGTGATGCCGTCGTACGGGTTGACGGTCCCGGTGCCGGCGACGATCGCGCTGCCGCCGCCGGCGCTCAGCGTGTTGTCCTTGGCGCCGCTGCCGATGACCGCGATCGAGTTCACCTTGCTGGTGTCCAGGGGCAGGGTGTCCCCGGTGTTCTTCAGCAGGACGGTGCCGTCCTCGGCGGCCTTCTTCGCGACGGCGACGTGCGCCTGGGTGGAAGCGACGACGTCCGGGGTGTCCGCCGACGGGTGCTCGAAGAGCCCGAACCGGAACTCCTCGCGGAGGATGCGCACGACCATGTCGTCGACACGGCTCTGCGCCACTCTGCCGTCCTGCACGGCCTGCTTGAGCGCCGCCCCGAAGAAGGAGTCGTTCGGCATCTGCATGTCCATGCCCGCGTTGGCCGCCTGCACGGTGCTGTGTGTGGCGTCCCAGTCGGACGTGATGAACCCGTCGAAGCCGAAGCTGGTCTTGAGGATGTTGTTGAGGTACGCGTTCTCGCAGGCGTACGTCCCGTTGATCAACGAGTACGAGCACATCGCCGAGGACGGTTGCGCCTCGGCGACGATGGTCCCGAAGGCGGCGGTGTAGATCTCGCGAACCACCCGGTCGTCGATGACTGCGTTGTCGGCGAACGTGTTGCGGTTGGTCTCCTGGTTGTAGACGGCGTAGTGCTTGACCTGGGCCATCGTGCCCTGCGACTGGATGCCCTTGATGTTGGCCGAGCCGATCTGCCCGGCGAGGTACGGGTCTTCGCCGTAGGACTCGAAGGCCCGGCCCCACCGCGGGTCACGCACGATGTTGATCGTCGGGCCGAGGACCAGGTCCGCGCCCTTCGTCTTGGCTTCAGCCCCGACCACCTGTCCGTACGTGTCTGCGAGCGAGGTGTCGAAGGACGCCGCGACAGCGGCCCCGGCGGGCAGCTGCGTCGTGTCGTTCATGCGTACGCCGACCGGGCCGTCCGTCATCTTCAGTGTCGGGATGCACAGCCAGGGCTCGCCCGCGATCTGGCCCGTGTAGGCGGAACCGGCCGCGCCGTGCACGAGGTAGATCTTCTCGTCCAGCGTCATCTTGGCGAGCACCGCTTGGGCGCGTTGGGTGGGCGAGGCGTGCTGCCCGACCCACGGACAGTCGGGGGCCGCGGGGGCCGCCGGCGCGGCGGTGGGGACGACCAGGCTGCCGCCAAAGGCGGCGCAGGTCGCGGCGAGCAGGACGGGCCATCGCTTCAGGCGCATAGCGACTCCATTTCGGTGCGTGGGAAGCCGCGCCGACCGGGGGCGACGCGTGAGAGGAAAATTGGTGCTGACAGGCGTAAGTCGGTCGTGCCCATGCCCGAGAGAGGCCGCCGACGGGTGGCCGGGACCGTTCCTGCACTGATCGCCTCGAGTACCGGTTTTACCGATAAACCGCTAGGATCGGATTTAAGGTAGTGGCAGGTCGAATAGGCGGTCAACACCTTCGAATTTCGATTATCCGCGACGAAATTCGCCGCGAACGGAGGAGCGGGCATGGCCACCTACAGCACCGCGGAGCGGGTGCGGCGAGCCATGCGTGACGAGGTGCTCGACCACGTGTGGCAGCACGGAAGCGCGTCCCGCCCGGAGCTGGAGTCCGCGCTGGGCATGAGCCGCCAGACCGTCGCGGCGGTCGCACAGAACCTGCTGGACGACGGCCTGTTGAGAGAGCACCAGGGCGCGAGCGACGGTCGCGGCCGGCCGAGCCGCCGTCTGCTGCCCCGGTACCCGCCCGGTGCCGTCGTCGGGGTGGACCTGGGCCACCGGCACCTGGGCGTCGCCGTTGCGACGTTCGACCTGACCGTCCGAGCCGAGGCACGGTCCGCGGTGGACGTCGACGACCACCCCGATGTGGCCATGGACGCTGCTGCGCGCCTCGTCCGCCGGCTGGTGGACAAGCTCGAGCACGAGGCCCGGGCCCGCCACACGGAGACCGGACCCGTGACCACCTGCGTCGCCGGAGTGCCGGGACCGCTGAACGCGGCGCGGCAGGCCGTCGCCTCCCCCACGATCCTGGCCAGCTGGTCCGGTCTCGACCTGGCCAGCGAGCTGAGCGACCGCACCGGGCTCACGGTCCACCTCGACAACGATGCGAACCTCGGCGCCCTCGCCGAGCACCGGCACGGCGCCGCTCGAGGCAAGGACAACGTCATCTACGTCAAGGCATCCGACGGCGTCGGCGCCGGGCTCATCATCAACGGGGCACCGGCACGCGGCAGCTCGGGAGCGGCGGGCGAGATCGGGCACACCCAGATCACCCAGGAGGGAGCGTGGTGCCGATGCGGCAACCGCGGCTGCCTGGAGACGATCGTCTCCAGCCAGCAGGTGCTCCATCAGCTGTCTCACCTCCGCCCGGGCGAGTCCGGCCCGCCAGCGCGACTGCACGAGTTCGCCGGCCACCCGGTGGCCCGGAAGATCTTCGCCGAGTCGGGCAGGACGCTCGGCCAGGTGCTGGCGAACCTGTGCGCCCTGCTCGACCCGGCGACCGTCGTCATCGGCGGCGAGATGAGCCAGGCGGACGCCTTCATCGACGGCATTCGCGAGTCGATCCAGCGTCTGGCACAACCCGGCTTCGAAGACCACGTTCAGGTGGTGCCGGCCGCGCTGGGCCTGCGTTCCGAGATGATCGGCAGTCTCACCCTCGCGCGTGACATCGCGCTGCGGTCGGCGCTGACCTGACAGCGCCCACATCGGCTGGCCGCTGACGCTCACGGTGTCTCCCGCCACAACACCGGGGCCGGCGGCTGGCCTCTCGGCGAGCGCCCAGCTTGTAATGAACAGTACGGCATTGCTACTGCTCTTCCGTTTCGTACTGTTTGCCTCTAAGGTCGGGTCACGCCCCGCGCCCTCACGGCGGGGAAGGAAGCCATGGAGGAGACAGAGACAACTGATGCGTCTTATCGACATCGCCCCTGCGGCCCGCGGCTTCTCGCTGGTCCTGCACGGCGGAGCAGACGGCCGGGCCGCGGCGCTCTCCGTGGAGCAGGAGGAGCCGTACGCCGAAGGCCTGGCCGCGGCCTACCGGGCGGGGCGGACGGTCCTCGCAGGCGGCGGCTCGGCCCTCGACGCCGTGTGCGCAGCGGTCGTCGAGCTCGAGAACTGCGTGCTCTTCAACGCCGGTCGGGGTGCGGCGCTCACGGCCGACGGTGAGGCGGAGCTGGATGCATCGGTCATGACCGGTGACGGCCGCGCCGGGGCTGTTGCCGTGACACGACGGGCGAAGAACCCGGTTCTCGCGGCTCGGAAGGTCCTGGAGGAGACCGACCATGTGCTGCTCGTAGCCCCCGACGGAGCTTTGCTCGAAGGCTGGGGCGTCGAGACCGTGGATCCCGAGTACTTCGTGACGGAGTCACGGCGGCAGCAGCTGTCGAGTGTCCGGGCTGGGGTGCTGGCGCAGAGCAGGCACGGAACGGTCGGCGCTGTCGCGCTGGACCTGGCCGGGCGAGTGGCTGCCGCGACGTCCACGGGCGGCATCGTCAACCAGCACCGAGGACGCGTCGGCGACACTCCGGTCGTCGGGGCCGGGACCTATGCCCGGGACGGAGTCGTCGCGGTCTCCTGCACCGGCGAGGGCGAGGCCTTCATCGAGGGAGCCGTCGCCCACGACATCTACGCACGGATGCGGTACGCCGGTGCGGCGCTCCCCGATGCCGTTCGGGCGACCATCGACACCGAGCTCAACGGCCGGGGCGCGAACGGAGGCCTCGTCGCGGTCGGCGCGGACGGCCGGGTCGTCGTGGCGCACAACTCGCCGGCCATGTTCGCCGCATGCGAAGAGGCCGGCGAGCTGGTGACGCTGACGTGAGGACGACGCCGTGATCCGGATCAGGAACGAGATCTTCGCTCGCATGGAGCAGCTTGCTCCGTCCGAGCGCAAGGTGGCGCGCACCCTGCTCGCCGACTACCCCAGCGCCGGGCTGGCCAGTGCCAACGCCCTCGCCAAGGCAGCGGGCACGAGCGCGCCGACGGTGCTTCGCCTGGTGGCACGTCTGGGGATCGGGAGCTACGCCGACTTCCAGAAGCACCTGCGCGAGGAGCTCATGCACGAGCTGCGCGCTCCCGTCCACCGCGCCGAGCGGGAGGCCGAGCGCGGCGGTGACGTGACCGACTTCGGGCGCTTGGTCACGCAACGGGTCGAGCTCGTGGACGCCCTTCGCTCCACGGTGGTTCCCGGCGAGTTCGACCGGGCGGCAAGGTTGCTCGCCGGAGAGGCGCGCACCGTCCTCATCGCCGGTGGCTACTTCTCGCGGTTCGTCGCCGAGATCCTGGCCCGTCAGCTCGACCACATCATCCCCAACGTGCACTTCCTGGCCGACCCCCTCGGCTACGACGTGGGCAAGCTCCACGCCGCACGCAGGAGCACGGTCGTCGTGCTCTTCGACCTGCGCCGCTACCAGCAGCCGGCCCAGCATGTGGCGGCAATGGCGAAACGGGCGAACGCGTCCCTGGTCGTCGTCACCGACGAGGGTCTGTCACCGGCCGCCGGGGACGCCGACGTCGTGCTGACCGTGCCGGTCGGCGGGATCCCCTACGACTCCTTCGCGGCCCTCATGGTGCTCGTCGAAGCCCTCGTCGAGTCGGTGTTCGTCCGGACCGGACCCAAGGGAATCGACCGGATGAAGCTCTGGGAAGAACGATCACTCATCCAGTACGCAGCCGTGGCCGACCGCCGGCCGGAGGAGGAAGCATGATGCAGCCCAACGACGCCGCGGCCACGCGGGCTCCCCTGACGGCTCTGCCGCGCGAGACATCCCAGCAACGCGCGCCGATGGTCAGCCTCAAGGGCGTGGACAAGCACTTCGGTGACCTCCACGTGCTCCGCGACGTCGACCTGACCGTCATGCCGGGAGAGGTGATCGTCGTCGTGGGGCCTTCCGGGTCGGGCAAGTCGACGCTCTGCCGGACGATCAACAGGCTCGAGACCATCGACGCCGGCGAGATCCACGTCGACGGGCGCGCCCTCGCATCCGAGGGCCCCGCGCTGGCGCAGCTGCGCTCGGACGTCGGCATGGTCTTCCAGTCGTTCAACCTCTTCGCCCACCGCACGATCCTCGACAACGTCACGCTGGCGCCGACCAAGGTGCGCCGACTCAAGCGGAAGGACGCCGAAGCCGAGGCGATGGAGCTCCTGGAGCGGGTCGGCATCGCGCAGAAGGCCCACGCCTACCCGGCCGAGCTCTCCGGAGGACAGCAGCAGCGGGCGGCGATCGCCCGGGCCCTGGCCATGCGGCCCAAGGTCATGCTGTTCGACGAACCGACCTCCGCGCTCGACCCCGAGATGGTCAACGAGGTGCTGAACGTCATGACCTCCTTGGCCAGCGAGGGGATGACGATGGTCGTCGTCACGCACGAGATGGGCTTCGCCCGCCGCGCCGCCGACCGCGTCGTCTTCATGGACCACGGACAGGTCGTCGAGCAGGACACGCCTGCTGCGTTCTTCGACGCCCCCAAGACCGAACGGGCGCGCTCGTTCCTCGCCTCCGTGCTCTCCCACTGACCCGGCTCCGACGCCCCCTCCCCACGCCTCCGACGGCGACCTTCTTCGAGGAAACCCACTGAAAGGTACCCACATGTTCAGCGATGCCGTTGTCCGCCGGCGCACCGCCGTTGCCGGTCTGTTCACCTCCGTCGCCCTGGCCCTCAGCGCGTGCTCCACCGCTCCCGTCAACATTCCCGATGGTGACGGTCCGGGCAGCACCAGCAGCAGCGACCAACTCGTCGGCAAGGCACCGGTCGCGGCCGGCGACCTGATCATCCCTGGCTCGACCATGGAGAAGATCAAGAAGCGCGGCAAGCTCGTCGTCGCCACCGCCCTCGATGCGCCGCTGGTCTCCCAGCAGGACCCAGCCGACCCTCAGAAGGTCGAGGGCTTCGATGCGGACCTCGCCAAGATGCTCGCCGTCTACATCCTCGGCAAGCCGAACGTCGAATGGGTTCCCTCGGCAGCCGAGACCCGGGAGGCCCTCCTGGCCAACGGCACCGTCGACGCCGTCTTCTCCACGTACACGATCACCACCAAGCGTGCGGAGCAGATCAGCTTCGCCGGCCCGTACTTCATGTCCGGCCTCGCTGTCGCGGTGAAGTCCGACAACACGAGCATCAAGGGCATCGAGGACCTGGACGGCAAGAACGTCATCGTGCAGACGGGGACGCCCTCGGTCGCCAAGGTTCCGGAGAAGCAGCCCGGCGCGAAGCTCTTGCCGTTCGCCACCACCCCGCAAGGTGTCCACGCCCTCATCCAGGGCCGCGGCGACGCGTACGTCCAGGACTACGTCCTGCTCGCCAGCCAGTCGGCGAGCAACAAGAACATCAAGGTCGTCGGCGCCCCCTTCACCGAGGAGCCCTACGGAATCGGCTTGAAGCACAACGACGCCGCGTTCAAGACTTTCGTCAACACCTGGTTGACGACGATCGAGAAGCAGGGGCTCTGGGCGCAGGTCTGGAAGACGACGCTCGGCTCGGTCGGCGACTCCCCTGCCCCGACACCGCCGGCCATCGGGTCCGTGCCCGGTTCCTGACCGGCGACTCGGCAACAGCGCCAGGAGTAGATCCGGATGAGTATCGCGATCGACCATGTCGAGCCCCTTCTGGAGGGGCTGGGACTGACCCTTCTCATGACCGTGCTCGCGGGTGCTGCGTCCCTGATCCTGGGGGTGCTCATCACCGTCGCGCGGATCAGCCCGATCCCGCCGCTCAGGGCGGCAGCTTTGGCCTACGTCCAGTTCTTCGTCAACGTTCCGCTCCTGGCGCTGTTGATCCTGGCCGTCTTCGCGCTGCCTGACGCGGGGCTGATCCTCCCCGTCATCCCCACGGTGGTCATCGTGCTGGCCGTCTACGAAGCCGCCTACGTCGCCGAGGCGATCCGGAGCGGGGTCAACACCGTGACGCGCGGCCAGATCGAGGCGGCGCGGGCACTCGGGCTGACGCTGATCCAGTCGCTGCGGTGGGTGATCGTGCCCCAGGCCTTCCGGTCCGCCGTCCAGCCGCTGGGCAACATCATGATCGCCCTGGCCATGAACACCTCCCTCGCGGCCGTCGTCGGAGTTCTCGACCTGACCGCCCAGATCAACAGCATCAACCTCGTCTACGCCCAGCCCGTCCTCTTCTACACCGCCGGCGGCCTCGTCTACATGGCGATCGCCCTGGCCATCGGCCTGGCAACCGGGCGGATCGAACGCAAGGTGGCGATCATCCGATGAGCTTCATCTACGACGAACCGGGCCCGCGGACCCGCCGTAACGTGCGCATCGCCTCGGCCATCAGCGTGCTTGGACTGCTGGCGTTGGCGGGAGTCGGCCTGTGGCAGTTCGGTTCCCACGACCAGCTCAACCCGCAGCTGTGGGCGGCGTTCACGCAGTGGGTCGTCTGGCAGTACCTGCTGACCGGGCTGGTCGGCACCCTCAAGGTCGCCGGCACCGTGGCGGTCCTCGGCTCCGTGCTCGGCACCTTCTTGGCCCTGGGGCGACTGAGTCGGGTGCCCCCTCTGCGCTGGCTGTGCGCCTCCTACATCGAGGTCGCGAGGACGGTGCCCGTCCTGCTGCTGATCTACATGATGCTCTTCGGGCTGCCCCAGCTGGGGGTCAACGTACCGACGATGTGGAAGCTGGCCATTCCGCTGACCTTCGTGACCGCGGCCGTCTTCGCCGAGATCGTCCGCGCCGGCATCACCGGACTGCCGTCGGGGCAGGCCGAGGCCGCACACAGCCTGGGCCTACGGCAGTCCCAGACCATGCGCCTGGTCATCCTGCCCCAGGCCCTGCGCAACGTCGCCCCCTCGCTGATGACACAGTTCGTGAGCCTGCTCAAGGACACGACGCTCGGCTACATCGTGGCCTACACCGAGCTGCTCTACCGAGGCCAGCTGCTCACCTCGTACATCAACCAGCTGATCCCCACCTACATCGTCGTCGCCTTCATCTACCTCGTCGTCAGTGGCAGCCTCACCGCGCTCGCGACTCGCCTGCAGAAGCGGACCACCCGCAAGCCTGCAGGCCTGCCCTCGCTTCCTGCCATCCCCGGACTGGAGGAACGCGTCAAGTGAGAAGGGTCGGAAGCCCCGGGCCTCGCGTCGACACCCGCGTCACTTTGACAGCTAGGTGCGGTCACCAGAAGGGTCAGTGAAGGAGCATCGGCTGGTCGGCACGACCGCGCTGTGAGCGGTTACTCAGACACTGCAGGATCGGTGTCCGGCCGGACTCGGTCGAGGTGCTCGGCGAGCCGCTCTCATACGCTGCCCGCCGGTTGTCAGTGACTGCGGCCCCGCTCAGACGCTCTCCACCACAGCATCCATCGCCCGCAGCATCCCTGTCTTCGCGTGGCAGCCGAGGTACTCGAAGTACTGCTCGTCGGCGGCGGCAACGGTGACCTCGTGGTGCAGTCTCAGCCGGGCTGCGGGACCGAGCGTGGACAGGTACTTCATCGCCGCGCCGAAGATCGCCACGTGGGTCGGGTGCTCCCTGGCCCAGTCGTCGAGGT
>NZ_JBPGXG010000145.1:0-10740 GCF_056755255.1 Monashia sp. HAY1-5C
CCCCCCCCCCCCCCCCCCCCCCCCCCCCCCCCCCCCCCTCTTCAAAGCAAAAGACACCCCCCCAGATGTAGCTCCGTCTCGTGGGCTCGGAGATGTGTATAAGAGACAGCCCGGGGCCACACCCCACCTTCAGAAAGCCACCTCTCGTGACCTGGATCAGCTCCCGCTGGAAGATCGCCCTGATGCTCGCGCCGGCGCTCGCCTTCTTCACGGTCTTCGTCGCCTATCCCGTCGGGTACTCCCTGGTCTTCAGCCTCACCAAGTTCCAGGGCTTCGGAAAGCCCTCCTTCATCGGGCTGGGCAACTACTCCTCGCTCCTCGACGACCCGTTCTTCTGGCGCGCCCTGCAGAACACGCTGATCATCCTCGTCATGAGCATCGTCCTGCTCGTGCCCGGCTCGTTCGGGCTGGCGCTGCTGCTGCGACGCAGCGTCCGCGCCGGCGGAGCCCTGCGGGCCCTCGTCTTCGCGCCCGCCATCATCGCGCCCATCCTCGTGGGCCTCATCTGGGTCTTCCTCCTGGACCCGAAGATCGGCCTGCTCAACCGTCTGCTCGCTCGCATCGGCGTCGGTCCCGTGCAGTGGATCGGCGGCGACACCCTGACCCCGTACGCGGTGGCCCTGGTGTTCATCTGGAGCAGCGTCGGGTTCGCGATGACCATCTTCTACGCCGGGCGGCAGGTCCTGCCCGAGGACGTCATGGAGGCGAGCGAGCTCGACGGAGCCACCGGCTGGCAGCAGCTGCGCTACGTCACGGTGCCGATGATGCGTGAGACGTTCGCCATCGTCACGATCCTGATGATCACCAACGTCTTCAAGATCTTCGAGCTCGTCTACATGCTCACAGGTGGTGGTCCGGTGCACCGGTCCGAGACGCTCGTCAGCTACATGTACTTCCTCACCTTCACCAACCAGAAGTACGGCCTGGGCATGGCGCTGGCCGTGCTGATCACGGCCCTCGGCGCCATCGTCTCGGTCGCCTACCTCGTGGCATCCCGTGAGCGGAGGTCCTCATGAGCACCACCACCAGCCCGCGCCCCACCCGCGACCTCCGGAGGACCACCGTGGCCGACCCCCAGCCGGAGGCCGGCAGCGACGGACGCAGCCGGCGCCGCACCGCGGCCCTGATCGCTGGCGCCGGTGCCTACCTCGTCACGTTCCTCATCATCCTGCCGCTGCTCTGGATCGTCCTGCTGTCGTTCCAGCCGAGCGGCAACATCCTCGGCAACCCCTTCTCCCTGTCCGGGCTGACGCTGGACAACTACCTGGCGGTCCTCAGCTCCACACCGTTGCTGCGGATGTACGGCAACACGTTGCTCATCGCGACCGTCTCCGTGACCGTCGGCGCGGCGATCTCGTTCATGGCAGCCTTCGCCCTGACTCGGATGGTCTTCCGTCACAAGCGAGTCCAGTCCAGCCTTCGTTTCTACATCCTGGCGGGGCTCGCGGTGCCCGTGTACATCCTGCTGTTCCCCGTCTACCGCCTCGACCTCACCCTGGGCGTCTTCGGCTCCTACGCCGCGCTCATCCTGCCGTACGTCGCGGTGTCGGTGCCGTTCAACACCTTGCTGCTGACCGGCTTCCTGCGTGAGTTCCCCACCGAGCTCGAGGAGGCCGCCATCATCGACGGCGCCGGCCTGTGGCGGCTGTGCTGGACGGTGGTCCTGCCCCTGATGCGGCCGGTCATCGCGACGATCCTCATCTTCAACGTCGTGTACGTCTTCAACGAGTTCCCCTTCGCCTCGATCCTCATCAACGACCCCGACATGGTCACGGTGTCGCTGGCCGTGTCACGGTTCCAGGGCCAGTACACCGTCGACTACGGCGCGATGATGGCGGCCGCGACTCTCGTCCTGCTCCCCCAGCTCGTCATCTATGCCCTCTTCCAGAAGCAGGTCATCGCCGGCATGACCGTGGGCGCCGTCAAGGGCTGACCATCCCGGGCCTGGCGTCCCCGGCGCGGTTGCCGCTCGCTCCGGGACGAGCGGCACCCCGTGCTCGCGGACAGGTGGGCGTCGGCCGGGCGCACACCGGCACCAGGGACGGCCGATGACGCCACCTCCGCCCCAACCCGGGGTCCGGACAGCGACAGGGTCCCCGATGGGCCCGAGGCGTTCCTGCCCGCTCGCCGTACCGCCGTCAGCGCGCTGTTCGGCGGTGGAGTAGCTGCCGCGGCCGCCCTCACCGGAAGCTCGTCACCACCCGCGGCGGACGTCCACCACCCGACGGGCCGGTCGGAGGCCCCGCGCACGCCCGAGTCGCCGTTCGAGCGGCAGGCCCGCGGCCTCGCGCCCCGGCGCGGTGGTTCGCTGCCGGTGTCAGACGGGCAGCAGGCGGAGCGAATCGAGGGTGCGCTGTTGGTCGACCAGGGCGCGAGGCGTAGTGTCCTGGAACCACGATCGCTCGATCACCACGCGCTCGCCGTGGACCATCACGATCCACAGCTCGACGAGCTCGTGCTGGGCCGCCATGGGGCGGTACGTCATCACCCCGCCGTTGTCACACCGGTCGGCCTGCGGGTCATCAAGCCGCGCCACCAGGTGAACACCGGACCCGCCGAACCGCGCGACGGGGGCAGCGGGTTCGATGACGGTGAAGGGATACCTCGACAGGATGGCCCGGGCGAGGTCGGCCGGCGTCGGCCCGGCCTCGGCCGGGGGACGTGCCTGGGCCTGGCACGGCCCGTACGGGAGCGCATCGAGCTCCATGACGCGGATGCCGGCGTCCTCCCGCAGGTAGGACGGCGCCTGGATCACGACCCCCTGCTCGAAGAGCCACCAGGTGTCGCCGGAGACCGTGAGCTCCACGGCCAGATGCGAGCGTGGGGCAGCCGGATAGAGGTTGCCGGGCATGCGCAACCGGTAGGTCGCTCCCGGTCGGAGGGCGTTCAGGGTCCGGAAGGCGTACGCATCGCGTTCGACGACGTGCGGCGCCTCAGCCAACCGGTAGCTCCGGTCGACGGCGTGCGACCCGGGCGTCCCCTCGACCCTCGTGGCTGCCGTCGTGACCCGGCCCGGATCCGGGCCGGGCGGGCTCGTTCCTCCGCCCGGCGGACCGACGCACGCGGCTAGCCCGGCCGCGAGTGCCGCGGTGACCGACAGGCGCCAGACATCCAGGCCGCCGCGGCCGGGAGCTCGGGCTCGTCTCGACGCGGGCCGGTCCTGCCGGCAGGACACCGCGGTTGCTCGACGAGTCCGCTCAGTCCTCCATCCGGAAGCCGAGCTTCACCGTGACCTGCCAGTGGGCGATCGCCCCGTCGGCGAGCTGACCGCGCACGTCCTGGACCTCGAACCAGTCGAGGTTGCGCAGCGTGGTGTTCGCTTTCGCCACGGCGTTCGCCACCGCCGCCTCGACGCCGTCGGGAGAGGTGCCGACCACCTCGGAGATGGCATACACGTGATTGGCCATGCTTCTCGCCTCCAGTGCACGGTGCCCGGGCTCTCCGAGCCGCCACCCCACGGTAGTCCCAGGGCGGCATGCGGATGGGCCGGCCGGGATCGCGACGCCAGCGCTGACGCCGGGACCCGGGCGGGACGGAGCCGGGGCGAGGTGGCCTGACCACACCACCGAACGCTGGAACTGTTGACAGTCAACGCCGGCTCCTCATATGGTCGACCATCGACCAGAGCGGATGCGACCGCTCACCCTGACTCCAGGAGCACCCATGGTTTTCGCACCGCCGACGTTCGTCACGTTCGACATGAACGGCACGCTGATCAAGTTCGCCATCAACGACGCGATGCGCCAGGTCCTCGGCGACCGGCTGCCGGCCGAGGTCGCCGACGAGTACCTGCGCATCTGCAAGGCCTACCGGATCGACGAGTGCACCGGCGCCTACCAGCCCTTCCACCAGATCGTGGCCCGCTCCATGGAGCGCGCCGCTCGCTGGGTCGGCCTGCCCTTCCGCGAGGAGGACGCCCGGGCCGTCTACGACATCGTCCCGACCTGGGGCCCCTACCCCGGGGTCACCGCGGCACTGAACCGGCTCGCCGAGGCGGTGCCGCTGGTCATCATCACCAACAGCGACACCCACCACGCGGTGCGCCTGGCCGAGAACCTGCAGGCCCCGTTCGAGCTGGTCATCAGCGCCGAGGAGATGGGCACCTACAAGCCGCGCCTGGCCGCGTTCGAGTACCTGTTCGACAAGCTCGGCGTCACCCCCGCCGAGCTCGTGCACGTCTCCGCCAGCCCGATGTACGACCTGCGCACCGCGGCCGTCATGGGCATCCGGGACAAGGTCTACGTCGACCGCGGCTTCGAGCAGGACGAGCACTGGCTCGGCTACGAGCGGATCACCGACATCGCCGACCTGCCCGTCCTCTTCGGCCTGCCCCGCCCCTGACGCGGGCACCCAACAGCTAACCGCCCGACCATCGACACCAGACCGAAGGAACAGCTCATGCATCCGTACGTCCACGTATCCGCGGCCACGATCCTGGGAGAGCTCGAGCCCAACGGACACCGAGCCGGCTGCGACTCGGGCGACCCCAGGACCTCCATCCTCACATTCGACACGGCGGTCAAGACGGGCGTCTGGGAGTGCCAGCCCGGCGGCTGGCAGTCGACCCGGGAGGACACCGAGGTGTGCTACATCGTGAGCGGGCGCGCGATCGTCACCGAGGGGGACACCGGCGCGAGCTACGAGATCTCGGCGGGCGACGTCATCGTGGAGCCCAAGGGATGGTCCGGCCGCTGGGACGTCGTCGAGACCATTCGCAAGGTGTACTGCCACGGGTTCGACTGAGGGTGGTTCGACAGCTGGGGGCATGGCAGTCCCGGCATTGATATGGTCGACAAACGACCAGAAAGGCGGCCACATGGACCTCAAGCTCGGCGGGCTGGAACGCAGGACGACCCCGGAGGGGATCTACCGGATGCTCCGCGCCGCCATCCTGGAGGGGCGCGTGCCACCCGGCGGACAGCTGCGCGAGAGGGACATCGCCGCGGACCTCGGGGTCAGCCGGTCTCCTCTTCGAGAGGCACTGACCAAGCTCGAGGAGGAGGGCCTGGTCGTGAAGTTCCCCTTCCGTGGCGCGTTCGTGGTGGAGGTGAGCGCCCACGAGGTGGCGGAGATCGCGTCGGTCCGGTTGCTGGTCGAGCCGTATGCCGGGGAGCTGGCCCTGGACGCGCTGCGCGGTCCCGAGCGGCCCAGGTTCACCCGGACGATCGAGGACCTGCGTCGGGCGGCGGCTGACGACGACGTCCCGGCCAGCATCGACGCCCACCTCCAGTTCCACAGTCTGTTCTACGACCTGTCGGGCCACGGCGTCCTCCGCAGCCTCTGGCACGGTTGGGAGACCAAGCTGCGCCTGTACTTCTCGGTGGACCATCGCTCCTACAGCGACCTGCACGCCATCGCGGACGAGCACGAGAGGCTCGCCGAGGTCGCTCTGCAGGGCGGCACGGACGCGTTCCGGCGGGCGCTGGCGGACCACTTCCCGTCAGCGCTCGCCGGCACGCGCGAGCCAGGAAACCCACCCCCTCCGGGCATGCTCGAGCACCGGGGCGCCGGCTTCTGACCGGCGCCCTGACGCGCCTTCGAGTCGCGCCTCGGCGCCGGGACGGGCCGGCCCGGACGCCGCCGAACACCCCAGGAGCGGTCGGCCCCCTCGACGTCCGTCGGCTACTCGACGAGGACCACGCACAGCGTCCGCGGGCCGTGCACCCCCTCGACGCGGTCGAGCTCGATGTCGCTGGTTGCGCTGGGGCCGCTGACCCAGGTCAGGGGCCGGCCCGCCTCGACGCTGGGGCGCAGGGCAGCGACCGCCTCGGGGACGGTGCGCACGACCTGGTCGGCGCGGACGAGGCACACGTGCAGGTCAGACAGGAGGCTCAGGCCGCGTCGTCCCTGCCCCGGACCGTGGTCGAGCACGATCGTCCCGGTCTCGGCGACGGCGACCGCCGCCGTCGTGACCACCGCGTCGACTCCCTCGACGTCGTGCACGTCCGCGACGTCGCGCTCGCGCACCACGTGCCCGGGCAGCTCGGTGCCGAAGCCTTCGGGGACGACGACGGAGAACGCCTTCCCGAGTGACTCCCTGAGCACCTCCGCGAGCGCCGCCGCCACCCCCGTGGCCGGGCACCTGACGACCGTCGCCCGGTAGTCCTCCACGCGCTCGACGAACAGCTCGATCAGAGTCGGAGCGGCCGCCGCTGCAGCAGACGCGCCTGGGGGACGGCTGTCCGGCGAGTCCGTCCTGGGATGGTGGGTTCCTCTGGTGGACAAAGCCGTTCGCACTCGCTCGAGGATCTCGGCCCGGGCCGCACTGGTGTCCGGGAGACCGCTCTGCCGTGTCATCGCTCCTCCTCTCGCGTCGTGCCGCCGTCGCGCAGCTCACCGTCGCGGGTGCGTGCCCACCACTGCCGGAAAGTCTCGGTCGGCGGCACCGGTGCGTCGCGGGCCTCACTCCACGCCGAGAGCGGCCACGGCAGCCGCGTGAGGCGGACGCGTCGGCCGAGCAGCCGGCCCGCTGTCGTCGCCGCACGCTGTGCCTTCTCCAGGCGCGTCGCCGTGGCGAACGTGAAGGCGCCCGCCTTCATGGCCGCAGCCTCCGGAGTCGGCACGCCACCTCGGTGGTCGTCGACGACCTTCGTGCGCAGGTGCACGAGGAGCTCCGGGATCTCGATGCGGACGGGGCAGGCGTCGAAGCACGCGCCGCACAGCGTCGAGGCGTAGGGCAGCGACTGCTCGAGGGCACCCTGCCGGCCGCGGAGCTGGGGACCGAGGACTGCGCCGATCGGGCCGGGGTAGACCGAGCCGTACGCGTGCCCGCCGACGCGCTCGTAGACCGGGCAGACGTTGAGGCAGGCCGAGCAGCGGATGCACCTCAGCGCCTGCCGGCCGACGACGTCCGCGAGCACGTTGGTGCGGCCGTTGTCGACGAGCACGACATGCACGTCCTGGGGTCCGTCGGGTCGCCTGTCCGTGCTCGTGACGCCGGTCCACATCGACGTGTACGGGTTCATCCGCTCGCCCGTGGACGATCGCGGCAACAGCTCCAGGAAGACCGCCAGGTCGTCCCAGGTGGGGACGAGCTTCTCGATGCCGACGACGCTGATGAGGGTGTCGGGCAGGGTCAGGCACATGCGGCCGTTGCCCTCGGACTCGACGACGACGAGCGTGCCGGTCTCTGCGACAGCGAAGTTGGCCCCTGAGACGGCGACCTTGGCGCGCAGGAACTTCTCGCGCAGATGGAGCCGCGCTGCCTCGGCCAGCCGGGCGGGCTCGTCGGTGAGGTCGTGAGGCGCGGGACGCCCGACCCGGGCCATCTCGCGGCGGAAGATCTCACGCACCTCGGCGCGGTTGCGATGGATGGCCGGGACGAGGATGTGGCTCGGCAGGTCGTCGCCGAGCTGGACGATGAGCTCGGCGAGGTCGGTCTCCCAGGCGTGGACGCCGGCCGCCTCGAGGGCCTCGTTGAGGCCGATCTCCTGCGTGGCCATCGACTTGACCTTGACCACCTCGGGGGTCTCGTCGCCCAAGGTCCGATCCTTCGCGATGGCCACGACGATGGCGTTGGCCTCAGCGGCGTCGCGGGCCCAGTGCACCGTGGCACCCGCCTCCGTGAGCCGCGCCTCGAGCTCGAGCAGGTACGTGTCGAGGTGGGCGAGAACACGGTCCTTGGCCGCAGCGCCCTTGACCCGCAAGGCCTCCCAGTCCTCGACCTCCCCGACGACGGCGGCCCGCTTGGTCCGGATCGTCGCCGTCGCGTGACCGAGGTTGCGTCGCAGCTGCGTGTCGGCCACGGCTGCCCGCGCGGCCTCCGGGAAGGCCGGCATGCCGACGAAGGTGCGGCTCATCGGACCCCCTTCGGCGCGAACGGCGCGTCCTCGGTCGAGGCAAGCACCTCGGCCAGGTGGAGCGTGCGCACCCCCGCCCGCTGCCGGGACAACAGGCCGCCGACGTGGGCGAGGCACGAGTTGTCGCCGGCGACGAGCACCTCGGCACCGGTCTCGCGCACGTGCCGGGCCTTGTCCGAACCCATGGCGACCGACACGTCCGGGTTCTTCATGGCGAAGGTCCCGCCGAAACCGCAGCACTCCTCCGCCCTCGGCAGCTCGACCAGGTCGATCCCCCGTACGGCCCGCAACAACCGCAGCGGCCGGTCGCCGACCCGGATCATCCGCAGCGAGTGGCACGTCGGGTGATACGTCACGCGGTGGGGGAAGTACGCGCCGACGTCGACGACGCCGAGCACGTCGACGAGGAACTCCGACAGCTCGTGCACCCGCGGCGTCAGCGAAGCGACCGCCCGTTCGAGCGCCACGTCACCTGCCCGCCGCGCCAGTCCGGCGTGCTGCTCGCGCACGGACCCGGTGCACGACCCCGACGGCACAACGACCGCATCGAAACCACCGAACACCTCGACGAAGGAACGGACGAGCGGCACCGACTCAGCGGCGTACCCGGTGTTGGTGAACATCTGGCCGCAGCACGTCTGGGCCGTCGGGAACTCGACCCGGCACCCGAGGCGCTCGAGCAGCGTCACCACCGCCGCCGGCGTCGAGGGCCACATCGTGTCGTTGAAGCACGTGGCGAACAGCGCGACTCTCACAACAGCACGCTACGGCCGTCGGGCCTGCGGAGGGGCCGAGGCACGAGATTGTCGGTGCGGCCGTGAGCTGTCATCATCCCGCGGGAGGCCGGGGTGCTCTCCGGCGGTTGACCACGCTCGACAAGGTGAGCGCCGTGACCGTGTCCCGGACGCCTGGCATCCTGGCGATGTCCTCCCAGACGCCGCGTACCCGTTCGAGGGAGCCCGCCTCCACGCGCACCATGATGTCGAAGTCGCCGCTGAGGATCTCGCAGATGACGACCTCGGGGATGCGCTTGAGCGCAGCCAGGACGTCTCCACCTCGCAGGCGGTCCTGGCGGTAGACGAGTACGACCGCCGAGACGGCATCGCCCGTTCCGTCGCCGGCCCGGACGATGGTGTAGCCGGCGATGTGTCCTTGCCGTTCGAGTCGCTCGATGCGCTGGCGTACGGCGTTGCGCGACAGCAGCACCTGGCTGGCGAGCTCGGCGTAGGAGACCCGGGCGTTGCGGGTCAGCTCGGCAATGATCTTCTGGTCAATGGCGTCCACGGTGACCGCCTCCTCCGGGGCCGAGTTCGCGGTCAGGCAGAGGGCCTCCGGCCGCACCGGTGTGTCGTGTGCCTGCGCCACGCTCCGGGCCCTTCACGCACGCGGTCCACGACCACTGGCCCGGCTGCTGCGACACCGTGCGAAGGCTAGGGAGTTGCGGGGGCGGCCGTCCAGACCGCCACAGCACGACAAGACAGATTGCTCCTGGCCGACGAGTCCGCTAGACGAACGAGCGAGGCCGAGCGGCCTCAGAGCGCCGAATGGTCCGACGCGGATGTGCGCCGGCGGGGGCCTCCGCGAGTTCCACCTGCGGTCAAAGCGCCGGGAGGAGCGCACCAACGTGCCCTTGCAGGTCATCGGTTACTGCTGGACAAAAAGTGGCCGAAAGGGCGTCCTCGCCGGGCAAACGGCTGCATATGCGCTGGCCTATCACATGATCGCCCGGCTTTGCACCGTCGATCTGGACGTGCCTTCAGCAGCGGCCCTAGCGTTGTCAGGTCAGACCTTCCAGCGGATGCCGTCGAGCACCGCGGACGTCTGGAAGGAGACGGGGTCGAGCCGCGGCCACCCCATCGGGGTGAGCTGACCCGGCTCACGCTACGCAACCCTCGCCCTCCGCTGCCACACACGCCTCAGCAGGAGAATCATTGATGCACACACGTTTCCGGGCTGGCCTTGCGCTCGCTGCCATCGCCGCTGCCCTGCCCCTCACCGCATGTAGCGAAGCGGCGAACGCCACGAAGCCGGCCGCGTCCGCCCCGGTGGAACACACCGACGACATCTCGAACGGGGTCCCGACCGACACCGCTGCCGCCAAGCTGGTCCCGCCGGACGTCCGCACGTCGGGCAAGCTGGTTGTGGCCATGGACCTCGAGGCTCCGCCGACCAACTTCATCGCGAGCGACAACACGACACCGATCGGGTTCAACGTCGACATCGCCCGGCTCATCGCCAAGAAGCTGGGTCTGCAGCTCGAGATCAAGAACGTCAAGTTCGACACGATCATCCCCGGGCTCGACGGCGGTCGGTACAACCTCACGGTGTCAGGGATGTCGGCCAACGAGGACCGCCTGAAGGTCCTCGACATGGTCTTCTACTTCAAGAACGGTTCGTCGATCGCCGTCGCCCATGGCAACCCGAAGAACCTCACGAACGACACGCTCTGTGGCATGAGCATCGGCGTGCAGTCGGGCTCGGTGCAGGAGCTGAAGCGCCTCCCGACCCTTTCCCAGAAGACCTGCGAGTCCAAGGGCAAGCCTGCGATCAAGCCCGTCTCGCTGCCGAGCGTGCAGGACGCGCTGACCCAGGTCGCCTCTCACCGGATCGACGGTGTCTTCTACGACACGACATCGCTGAACTGGGCCGACGCGCAGCAGCCGAACACCTTCCAGGTGCTCAAGCCCCAGGTCGCCACGGCGGACAACGCCGTCGCCCTCGCCAAGGGCTCCCCCTTGACGCCGGCCGTCCAGGCGGCGATCCAGTCGATCATCGACAGCCCCAAGTACAAAGAGGCGCTCAACCGTTGGGGATTCCCCTCCCTTGGCATCGACAAGGCCTCCATCGCGACCCCCCAGGGCTGACGCCTCGTCAGGGCAACAGCGCGGCTGGGCGGTGGCAACCCTGTCTCTTATACACATCTGACGCTGCCGACGACGGA
>NZ_JBPGXG010000146.1:0-10671 GCF_056755255.1 Monashia sp. HAY1-5C
TCCGTCGTCGGCAGCGTCAGATGTGTATAAGAGACAGGTCCGGGGGTGGTCGTGGGGGCAGGGCCCGGTGGTCTACCTCGTCCACGGCTGGGGCGGGACCCTCGAGCACCTACTGCCGTTCGTCGGGCCGTTGACCGACGCCGGTCTGCAGGCGGTGGCCTTCGACGGGCTCGGTCACGGGCACTCGGACCGGGGGCGTTACTCAGACGGGACGAGCGACGTCGTGGAGCTGGGTCGGTCCCTCGATGCGGTGGCTGCCCGCTTCGGCCCCGCGCGAGCGGTCGTCGCGCACTCGATGGGTGCCCTGGCCGCGCTCCTCGCCCTGCGCGACGGGTGGGTCGGTGCCGAGCGGCTCGTCCTCGTCGCACCGGTGCCCGGGGTTCCGCACCTCGTCGAGCGGCTCCGCGCCGACCTCGGACTGGGCGCGCGGACGGTGCGTCGTCTCGAGGCGAGGGCCCGACGACGCACGGGCCACGCCGTCTCCGAGCTCGACCTCGTCCGGCTCGGGGGCGACCTCGAGCGCGCGGCCGACCCCCGCCTCGGACCCGCGGCAGGCCCCGGTCGCCCGGACCTTCTCGTCGTCCACGACCTCGGCGACCGCGAGGTGGCGCACGAGGCGTCGGCCGCACTCGTCCGGTCCTGGCCGGGCGCGCGGCTGCTCAGCACGGTGGGCCTCGGGCACCGCAGGATCCTCGCCGACCGCGCGGTGGCCGGCGCCGTGGCCCGGTTCGCCGACCGCCTGCCCGTCGAGCCGTCGCTGCACGGACTCGACGCCCCGGCACCGTGGCCGTTCGCCCAGGACGGACCGGACGCGGCGGCGTGGTCGCCCGCGGCGGCGTGGTCGCCCGCGGCGGGCAGCGACGTCGCGTGAGCGTCCCACCTGCTGGGCGAGGGGGGTCGCGGCGGGCGGAGGGGTTGTTACGTTGCGGTAATGGACTTCACCGCTGACGAGTACGCACGCCGGGACGCCGACCGGCTCCGGGAGATCCTCGCCGGCCCGCCGGTCACCTGGGTGTTCCTCGGTGACAGCATCACGCAGGGCGTCGTGCACACCCACGGCCGGCGCAGCTACGTCGAGCACTTCGCGGAGCGCGTCCGTGGCGAGCTCGGCCGCCGCGGTGACGCCGTCGTCAACTCGGGGGTCTCGGGGACGACGGCCGAGGACCTGCTCCCTGAGTTCCACTGGCGCGCAGGTCGGTTCAGCCCTGACGTCGTCCTCGTCATGTTCGGGACGAACGACATCGTCGCGGGGGCCGACGGCATCCGCGCCTACCGCTACCGCATCGACCAGATCGTGCAGCGCTCGCGCGACATCGGGGCCACCGTGGTGCTCCAGACGCCGCCCCCGGTGCTCGCCGACGGTCCGCGCACGCCCGAGCTCATCGCCCTCTACGCCGACGCCGTGCGCGAGGTCGGCGAGGCGCTCGGTGTCCTCGTCGTCGACCATGCGGCCTCGTGGCGTCAGGCGGCCGACGCCGCGGGCGCCGAGGTCGCACCCGAGGGATGGCTGGACGACTCCTTCCACCCGAGCGCCCGCGGCCACCACGAGATGGTCCTGACCCTGCTCCGCACGCTCGGCGTCGCCGCCGACACGAGCGCCGTCTGCTCGCTCACCGTCGAGGACGCCGTCGGCGCCGGCGCCTGACCTCCTCCTCCGCAGCAGTCAGGGGCCGGTCAGGGTCCGATCAGGGCCCTCCCCGGCAGCGCAGGGAGCCCGGTCGGGGCCACGATGGAGCCATGACACACCCGATTCCCAACCCGTCCGGGCAGGCCCTGACCCCGACGAGCGACGAGCGCACGTGGGCGATCCTGGGACACCTGGCCGCCATCGTCGCAGCCGTCGTGTCCGTGGGCTGGCTCAGCTTCGTCGGCCCACTCCTGATCTGGGTCGCCTACAAGGACCGCAGCGCCTTCGTGCGACAGGCCGCCGCCGGCTCCTTCAACTTCAACCTCGCCGTGTGGGCCGCCATCATCGTCGGCTGGCTCATGTTCTTCACGGTCATCCTCATCCCCATCGCGGTCATCGTGTGGATCGTGGCCGTGGCCGCCGCGCTGTGGTTCCACGTCCGGGCCGCGATGGCGGCCAACCGCGGCCAGGCGTTCCGGTACCCGTGGGGCATCCCGGTCCTGCACTGACGACGCTGCCGGGCACGCCCGACGTCATGGAACGATGGGGTGGTCCCGCCCACGAGGCGGGCCACCCCATCGCCCGTGTCGGGCAGAAGACCGCGCCAACCCGCAGGAGATTGTGATGGACGCCGTGACCCACGTGCCCGCACCGGCCAACGAGCCGGTGCTCGACTACGCGCCGGGCTCGCCCGAGCGAAAGGCGCTCGAGGTCGCCCTGGCCGAGCTGGGCTCCAGCCAGCGCGACCTGCCGCACACCATCGGCGGTGAGCGGGTCACGGGCACGGGCCCCGAGATCGCGGTGCGTCAGCCGCACGCCCACGCCAAGGTGCTCGGCACCCTGCGCGACGCCACGGTGCAGGAGGGCCAGGCCGCCGTCGACGCGGCCAAGGCCGCCGCCCCGACGTGGCGCGCGCTGTCCTTCGACGACCGCGCCGCCATCCTGCTCAAGGCCGCCGAGCTGCTGGCCGGCCCGTGGCGCGCGCGCCTCAACGCCGCGACGATGCTCGGCCAGAGCAAGACCGCCTACCAGGCCGAGATCGACGCAGCCTGCGAGCTCATCGACTTCTGGCGCATCAACGTCCACTTCGCGCGCCAGATCCTCGAGCAGCAGCCGCCGCTGCACGCCAAGGGCATCTGGAACCGGTCGGACTACCGCTCGCTCGAGGGCTTCGTCTACGCCATCACCCCCTTCAACTTCACGGCGATCGCCGGCAACCTGCCGACCGCCCCGGCCCTCATGGGCAACACCGTCGTGTGGAAGCCGAGCCCGACCCAGCAGCTGGCCGCCACGCTGACGATGGAGCTGCTCGAGGAGGCGGGCCTGCCGCCCGGCGTCATCAACATGGTGACCGGCACCGGCGTCGAGGTCAGCAGAGCGGCCCTGGCCGACGAGGACCTCGCCGGCATCCACTTCACCGGCTCGACCCCGACCTTCAAGCGCCTGTGGCACGAGGTCGGCACGAACCTCGACCGGTACCGCACCTACCCGCGCCTCGTCGGCGAGACCGGCGGCAAGGACTTCATCCTCGCCCACCCGAGCGCCGACCCGGACGTGCTGCGCACCGCGATGATCCGCGGCGCGTTCGAGTTCCAGGGCCAGAAGTGCTCCGCCGCCTCGCGGGCCTACGTGCCCGCCTCCGTGTGGGACCGCATCCGGTCCGACCTCGTCGACATCACGAACGGCCTACCCCAGGGCGACGTCACCGACCTGTCCAACTTCATGGGCGCCGTCATCGACGAGCGGGCATTCGCCAAGCACCGGGACGCCATCGACCGGGCGCACGCCACGGACGGCATCGAGGTCATCGCCGGCGGCACGTACGACGACTCGGTGGGCTGGTTCGTGCGCCCCACGGTCCTCGAGGTCGGGGACGCGTCCGACGAGTCGTTCCGCACCGAGTACTTCGGGCCGATCCTGTCGGTCCACGTCTTCCCCGACGCGCGATACGACGCCGTTCTCGACCAGATGGAGCGCTTCGCACCGTACGGCCTCACCGGCTCCATCATCGCCCAGGACCGACGCGCCATCGCCGATGCGACGCAGCGCCTGCGCTTCGCGGCCGGCAACTTCTACATCAACGACAAGCCGACGGGTGCGGTGGTCGGCCAGCAGCCCTTCGGCGGAGGACGCGCGTCCGGCACCAACGACAAGGCGGGTGCGGCGCAGAACCTGCTGCGCTGGACCAGCGTCCGCTCGATCAAGGAGACCTTCGTCCCGCCGACCGACCACGCCTACCCGCACATGGGCTGAGCGCGCGCCCGTGCGAGAGGCCGGCCCACGCGGCCGGCCTCTCCGCCTGCAGGGGCGCGGGGTCAGCCGCGCTCGGCGAGCCAGGCCCGGCCCGTGCGCTGTTCGCTGCGGATGGCGTTGACGACGGCCGGCTCGGCGGCCTTCTCGATCCTGCGACCGAGCAGCGGGATCGAGGCCTTGAGGTCGCCCTCGATGCTGATCGTCGTGCCGGCGCCGGTGGGGGACAGGCGCACGTCGGAGCGCATCGCGACCGGCGCGCCGGCGACCTCGACGGTCAGGGTCCCCTTGCGGCTGGCATCGGGCGCGGCACCGGACCACTCGTAGGTCTCGGTGATCGACAGCGTGCCGCCGACGACGGACTTGGCGAAGTCGGGCAGCCCGTCGGTCGGCAGGTCACGCCGGGTCACGACGCGGGCGCCGTCGCCGGTGGGGCTCACGGCGGCCTCATGGCGCAGGGCCCCGGCCTCGACGCACTTGCGCTCCTGGAAGTGCGGGTCGGTGACCATGGCGAACACGGCGTCCGGAGCGGCGACGTACGAGATCGTCTCGGAGATCTTCATGGGCGACACGCTATGCCACGCGCTCGGCACCCCTCGTCCCATCACCGACGCCGACCGTGCAGACCGCGCGCTCGCGCCCGTCACGCGCCGGCGCGGCACCTGTCCGAGAGCCGGGCGAGCGCGGCGGTCGATCGCTCCAGCTCGCGGCGCAGGTGCGCGAGCTCGCGCGCACGGGCCGCCGTGATGCGGTTGAGCAGCTCCTGGAGCCGCTCGCGCTCGCGCAGCCGCGTCTGCGGCTCGACGCGGCTCGGACCGGGTGCCTCGACGACGATCTGGCCCTCGACGACGAGTCCTGCACGCTGCAGGTCCGGTTCGAGGGCGCGCAGCCGCGCCGCGCTCTCGGCGGTCGCGGCGGTCAGTGCCTGCAGCAGCCCACCCACGCCGTCGAGCTCGGTGGCCGTCCGGGTCAGCAGGTCGCGCTCTGCGGCCGTGACGTCGGGTCCGCCGCGGCGCACCTGGCGGCCGGCCGGAGCGTCGAGCTCGTGCACGTGGCCGACGAGGCGGTCGGCGGCCGTGCGCAGGACCCCACCGAGGGCCGAGATCGACGCCGCGTCGCCGTCCGTGCCCGTCACCGCGTCCCCCCTCCGGCCCCGCGGACCGCGGCCGCGCCCGACGCCCCTGGTGCTCCGGACGCTCCGGTCACGCGCGGCGCGTCCGTCGCCGCCGTAGCCTCCGTCGCGCCGGCGGCACCGAGGTCGAGGAGCCGTTCCTCGAGGGCCTCCGACAGGGCGCGGAGCGTGTCGGCGCCCTGCTCGACCCACGCGTCGAGGAGCCGTTGCGTCGCGAGGTCGCCGACGTCGGGCAGGTGCGTCAGGAGCGCGTCGGACCACGTGCGGGCGCCGGCCCGGGCATCGGCGAGGGCCCGGAGCGTCGCGCGGTCGGCGTCGCGCGCCGCCCGCTGCCCGGTGCCGTCGGTCATGGCCCCACTCTAGGCAGTCGCGGCGCCGCGGCCCGGCAGTTCTCCACCGCCCGCCTCCACCGCCCATCTCCACCGCCCATCTCCACCGCCCCGCGACGAGCCGAGGGGGTGGTGTGGCCGCAACCGGGAACGGGGATAGGCTCGCAGGGTGAGAGGCCGGCACGACGGCGTGCCGTGCCCGAGGCCCACGGTGAGGAATCCGAAGAGCGCATGTCCGCGTCACTCGAACAGACTCGAATCGACGTCCTGAAGGCTGCGGCGGCCGCCGTCGCACCGGCCCCGAGGAGGGGTCGGGCCACCCGAGACCACACGAGCGAGCTGGAGGAGTTCCTCCTCGCGTACTACCGGCTCGTCGCCACCGAGGACCTCCTCGCGCGACCGACCCGCGAGCTCGCCACCATCGCCGAGGCGCACCGGACGTTCGCCACCGAGCGGCCGGTCGGCACCTTCAACGTCCGCGCCTTCAACCCCACGCCCGAGGACGAGGGCTGGTCCACCACCCACACCGTCGTGCAGATCGTCGTCGACGACATGCCCTTCCTCGTCGACTCCGTCGTGGCCGCCCTCGGTGGCTTCGACCGTGGGGTCCACCTCATCGTCCACCCGCAGATGACGGTGTCGCGCACCATCACCGGTGAGCTGCAGACCATCGTCACCGACGGCAGCACGACGGTGCCGAGCGGCGGCGTCGGCCTCGTCCGCGAGTCGTGGATGCACCTCGAGATCGACCGGCTGCCCGACGACGCGCTGCCCGACCTCGAGAACCGGCTGCGGCACGTCCTCGAGAACGTCCGCGACTCCGTCGAGGACTGGCCGAAGATGCGGGCGCACGCCCTGACGATCGCGAGCGAGCTGCGCTCCGCCACGCCCCCCGGCACCGACCCGCACCAGGCCCGCGAGGCCGCCCGGTTCCTCGAGTGGCTGGCGCACAACAACTTCACCTTCCTCGGCTACCGCGAGTACTCGCTGACCCACGAGGACGGCAAGGACATCTCGCGGCAGGTGCCGGGCACCGGGCTGGGCCTGCTGCGCTACGACCGCCCGCGTGCCGCCAGCGGCCTCGTGCTGACGCCGGCCGCGAGCCGCGCCGCGCGCGACTCGTCGATCCTCATCATCACCAAGGCCAACTCGCGCGCCACCGTCCACCGCGACGTCTACCTCGACTACATCTCGATCAAGAGGTTCAACGCCCACGGCGAGTGCGTCGGCGAGCAGCGCTTCCTCGGGCTCTACGCGTCGGCCGCCTACAACGACACCATCCACGACATCCCGCTCGTCGACGTGCGCGCGCAGGAGGTCCTGCGGATCACCGGCCTGTCGGCCGACAGCCACTCGGGCAAGGACATCCTCCAGATCCTCGAGACCTACCCGAGGGACGAGCTGTTCCAGACGAGCGCGGCGCAGCTGGCCGACATCGCCACGAGCGTGCTGCACCTGCAGGAGCGTCGCAAGACCAAGCTGTTCCTGCGGCGGGACCAGTTCGGCCGCTTCGTCTCGTGCCTCGTCTACCTGCCGCGCGACCGCTACAACACGACGGTCCGCCTGCGCATCGAGGCCCTGCTCCTCGAGGCCTTCGGGGGCGAGAACATCGACAACACGACGCGCGTCAGCGAGTCGGTCCTCGCCCGCCTGCACTTCGTCGTGCGGATGCCGGCCGGCGTCGACATCCCCGACATCGACGAGGCCGCGCTCGAGCAGAAGGTCATCGACGCCACCCGGACGTGGGACGAGGACCTCGCCGACGCGCTCGCGAACGCCCGGGGCACCGACGGCGCCGCGCGCGCCATGGCGGCGTACGCCAAGGCGCTGCCGGAGGCGTACAAGGAGGACTTCGACGTCGCGACCGCGGTCGAGGACCTCGACCGCATCGAGGGGCTCGGCGAGGGCGACCTCACCACGGCGCTGCACCTCTACGAGGACCCGTCCAGCGACTCCGCCCAGGAGCGACGCTTCAAGCTCTACCGGCGAGCCGAGCTGTCGCTGACGCAGGTGCTGCCCCTGTTCACCCACCTCGGTGTCGACGTCGGCGACGAGCGCCCGTACGAGCTGCGCGGTCCCGACGGGCGCACCCTGCGCATCTACGACTTCGGGCTGCGCGCCGACGCCGACGCGTGGGGCGGGTCCGGGTCGGCCGCCGACGACGTGCGTCGCCGGTTCGAGGACGCCTTCCGTGCCGTCTGGGACGGTCGCGCCGAGTCCGACGGCTTCAACGCACTCGTCCTCGGGGCGGGGCTGACGTGGCGCCAGGTCGTCATCCTGCGCACCGTCGCCAAGTACCTGCGCCAGACCGGGTCGACGTTCTCGCAGGACTACGTCGAGTCGGCGCTCGGGACGCACACGGGCCTGGCCCGCAGCCTCGTCGAGCTCTTCGAGGCCCGGTTCGACCCCGACGCCTTCCCCGACACCGAGGCCGGCCGCGACAAGCGTGCCGCACGGCAGAAGACGATCGTCACCCGGATCAAGGACGCCCTCGACGACGTCGCGAGCCTCGACCACGACCGCATCGTCCGGGCGCTGCTCGGTGTCATCCAGGCGAGCCTGCGCACGAACTTCTACCAGCCCGACGAGCACGGCCACGACAAGTCGTACGTCTCCCTCAAGCTCAACCCCAGGAAGATCCCCGACCTCCCGGCACCACGGCCGATGTTCGAGGTGTGGGTCTACAGCCCCCGCGTCGAGGGCGTGCACCTGCGCTTCGGCAAGGTCGCCCGGGGAGGCCTGCGGTGGTCGGACCGCAGGGAGGACTTCCGGACCGAGATCCTCGGCCTCGTCAAGGCCCAGATGGTCAAGAACGCCGTCATCGTGCCGACCGGCTCCAAGGGCGGGTTCTACGCCAAGCAGCTGCCCGACCCGGCGCTCGACCGCGCCGCCTGGCTGGACGAGGGCATCGCGTCCTACAAGCTGTTCATCAGCGGCCTGCTCGACCTCACGGACAACCTCGTGTCGGGCCAGGCCGTGCCGCCGCGTCGCGTCGTGCGCCACGACGAGGACGACACCTACCTCGTCGTCGCGGCCGACAAGGGCACGGCGAAGTTCTCCGACATCGCCAACGGCATCTCCGCCGACTACGGCTTCTGGCTCGACGACGCGTTCGCCTCCGGTGGCTCGGCGGGCTACGACCACAAGGGCATGGGGATCACCGCCCGTGGGGCCTGGGAGTCGGTCAAGCGGCACTTCCGCGAGCTCGGTCTCGACACGCAGAGCGAGGAGTTCACCGTCGTCGGCGTCGGCGACATGAGCGGTGACGTCTTCGGCAACGGCATGCTCCTGTCGGAGCACATCCGGCTCGTGGCTGCCTTCGACCACCGGCACATCTTCGTCGACCCCGACCCGGACGCCGCCACGTCGTACGCCGAGCGGCGCCGGATGTTCGACCTGCCGGGCTCCTCCTGGGCCGACTACGACGCGTCGCTCATCAGCGCGGGCGGCGGCGTGTTCCCGCGCTCGGCCAAGTCGATCCCGGTGACGCCGCAGATGGTCCAGGCCCTCGGCCTGCGCTCCGGAACCCGGAGCATGACGCCCGCGGAGCTGATGAAGGCGATCCTGCTCGCACCGGTCGACCTGCTGTGGAACGGCGGCATCGGCACCTACGTCAAGGCCTCGGCCGAGACGAACGCCGAGATCGGCGACCGCGCCAACGACGCCATCCGCGTCAACGGCAGCGCCCTCCGGTGCAAGGTGGTCGGCGAGGGCGGCAACCTCGGCCTGAGCCAGCTCGGCCGCATCGAGGCCGCGCTGTCCGGTGTCCGGGTCAACACCGACGCCATCGACAACAGCGCGGGCGTCGACACCTCCGACCACGAGGTCAACATCAAGATCCTGCTCACCGAGCTGACCCGCACCGGCGAGCTGACGACGAAGCGGCGCAACACCCTCCTCGCCTCGATGACCGACGAGGTGGCCGAGCAGGTGCTGCGCGACAACTACGAGCAGAACGTCCTGCTCGGCAACGCCCGCGCCCAGCAGCACGCGATGCTCGGGGTCCACGAGCGGCTCATCCAGTTCCTCGAGGAGCACGGCGACCTCGACCGCGCGCTCGAGTTCCTGCCGAGCGACTCGGAGATCGCGCGCCGGCAGAAGGACGGCCTGGGCCTGTCCTCGCCCGAGTTCTCGGTGCTCGTCGCGTACGCGAAGCTGTACCTGAAGAACCAGCTCATCGCGACCACGCTGCCCGACGACCCGTGGCTGGCGACGACGCTGACGGACTACTTCCCGAAACCCTTGCGCCGCAAGTACGCCGAGCAGATCGCAGCCCACCCGCTGCGGCGCGAGATCATCACCAACGCGGTCGCCAACTCGATGGTCAACCGCGGTGGCATCACGTTCGCCTACCGTGCCACCGAGGAGACCGGCGCCTCACCGGAGCAGGTCGCCCGCGCGTACGTCGTGTGCCGCGAGGTCTTCGACCTGGCCGGGTTCGTGCGCCGGGTCGAGGGCACCGACAACCAGGTGACGACGGCCGCGCAGACGGCGCTCTACCTCGAGTTCCGTCGGCTCCTCGACCGGGCGGTGCGCTGGTTCCTCACCTCTCGCCCGGCCGAGCTCGACATCGCCGGCGAGGTGGCCCGGTTCCGTCCGGGCGTCGAGGCGTACGCCGGCCGGATGTCCGAGCTGCTCCAGGGCAGCGAGCGCGCCCGCCTCGTGCGTCGCGCCGGCGACCTGCAGGGCAAGGGCGTGCCCGAGGAGCTCGCGCTGTCGGCGGCGTCCCTGCTCGACGCGTACTCGCTGCTCGACTGCATCGAGCTGGCCGAGGACACCGGCGAGCCCCTCCAGAACGTCGTCGGCGTCTACTTCCGCGCCTCCGAGACCTTCAGCATCGACGCGATGCTGACGCGGGTCTCGGCGCTGCCGCGCGAGGACCGCTGGGACGCGCTCGCCCGCGGCGCCATGCGCGACGACCTCTACGCCGTGCTGGAGAGCCTGACCCGCTCGATCCTCGAGGTCAGCGACCGCTCCGCCGAGCCGGCGGCGCGCCTCGAGGCGTGGTCCGAGCTCAACGCCGACGCCCTCGGGCGGGCCCGGCAGGCGCTCGGCGGCATCGAGCGGATGAGCCACGCGGGCATCGCCGCACTCTCGGTCGCGCTGCGCACGCTGCGTACGGTGACCCGTCCGGCCTCCTCCGCCCCGCCGCGGCCGGCCCGGCACGACGAGAGCCCGGCCCTCGAGCCGGCGGCGCCGACGCAGCAGGCGTCGGCCACGAAGCGGGCCGCGCGCAAGGCGAGCACCGTCAAGAGCGCGGCCGCGAAGAGTGCCGCCGGCAAGAGTGCCGCCGGCAAGAGTGCCGCGAGGAAGGCGGCCGGGACGAAGGCGCC
>NZ_JBPGXG010000147.1:0-10595 GCF_056755255.1 Monashia sp. HAY1-5C
TCCGTCGTCGGCAGCGTCAGATGTGTATAAGAGACAGGCCTGTGCGGCCGCGCCGGTGCGCGTCGGGGTGGTGGTGGTGCGTCAGCGTGCGCCGACCAGCTGGCCCTCGGCGGGGCGGTCCACCGAGCTGTCGGGGACCGGCGCCTCCACGGCGTCGGACTCTGCGTCGAGCATGCTCGACTCGTCGAACGGCAGCTCGCCGGCGAGGACGAGTCGCGCCTTGTCCTTGTCGATCTCACCGACCCACGTGCCGATGATGACCGTCGCGATGGCGTTCCCGGCGAAGTTCGTCAGGGCGCGGGCCTCGCTCATGAGCCGGTCGATGCCGACGATGAAGCCGACACCGGGCACGAGGTCCGGGCGGTGCGACTGGAGACCACCGGCGAGGGTCGCCATGCCGGCGCCGCTGACGCCGGCCGCGCCCTTGCTCGCGACGATCATGAAGACGAGCAGGCCAATCTGCTGGCCGAGGCTGAACGGCTTGTCCATGGCCTCGGCGATGAACAGGCTCGCCATCGTCAGGTAGATGGCCGTGCCGTCGAGGTTGAACGAGTAGCCGGTCGGGACGGTGATGCCGACGACGGGCCGGGAGATGCCCAGGTGCTCCATCTTGGCGATGAGCCGCGGCAGGGCCGACTCGGACGACGACGTGGACAGGATGAGGAGGAACTCGCGGCCGAGGTAGGACAGCAGCGACCAGGGGCCGATGCCGGTGACGAGCTTGAGGATCGAGCCGAGGAAGGCGAAGACGAAGATGAGGCAGGTGACGTAGAAGGCCCCCATGAGGATGGCGAGGCTCTTGAGCGAGCCGATGCCGGTGGCGCCGACGAGGGCGGCCATGGCGCCGAAGGCACCGATCGGAGCGGCCCACATGACCATGGCCATGAGCCGGAAGACGAGCCGCTCGAGGTGCTTGATGCCGCCGAGGATCGGCTCGCCGGCCTTGCCCATCTTCTGCAGCGCGAACCCGACGAGCAGGGCGATGAGCAGCGCCTGGAGCACCGAGCCCGAGGTCAGCGCCGACACGAGCGTGTCCGGGATGAGCCCGAGGAGGAAGTCGACCGGGCCCTCGACCTTCGCGTCGACCTGCGAGGCGCCCGACTGCGCGACCGCGCCGGTGAGGTTGAGGCCGTCACCGGGGTGGATGATGTTGCCCACGACGAGGCCGATGCCGAGCGCGACCGTCGACATGACGACGAAGTAGCCGAGCGCGAGCCCGCCCACCTTGCCGACCTGGGCGGCCTTGCGGACCGAGCCGATGCCGAGCACGATCGTGCAGAAGATGATCGGCGTGATCATCATCTTGATGAGGCTGACGAACCCGGTGCCGAGCGGCTTGAGGCTCTTGCCCACGTCGGGGAAGGCCCAGCCGACGATGATGCCGGCGACCATCGCCACGATGACGGCGACGTAGAGGAAATGGGTGCGGTCGCGCTTCTGTCGTGCCCCAGTGTGGGCGTCGACGGCGCTGTCGGCGGTGGAACTCACGGTGACCTCCGTTGGCGTGGGCCGGGTGTGGAGACCCCGGACCGGTGGATGACATCGAGAGTGACCGGCGCAGTGACTAGGGTCACGATTGTGTTCATTGAGTTCTCGCCGCGGCGGTGGAGCGTCGCGGCGCAGACCTTCGCCCTGCAGGTGCTGGTGGCGGTCCTCGTCGTCGCCGCCGGCCTGCTGGGCGCCTGGGTCCAGGCGCAGCGCGCCGGCGACGAGGCGGCGATGGCCCGGGCGCTCGCCGTCGCCGAGACCATCGCCTCGACACCGGCCGTCGTCTCCGCGGTGCAGGGACCCGACCCGACCGCGCAGCTGCAGCCGTTCGCCGAACGCGTCCGGGCCGACACCGCCACCGACTTCGTCGTCGTCATGAGCACCGACGCCGTCCGGTGGACGCACCCCGACCCGGCCCAGATCGGCAGGAGGTTCATCGGCCACACGGAGGCGGCCCGCGCAGGCGGCGTCGTCGAGGAGGACTACACCGGCACGCTCGGGCCGTCGGCGCGCGTCGTCGTGCCGGTTCGCGACGGGTCGCGGATCGTCGCGCTCGTCTCGGTCGGCATCCGCAAGTCGGCCGTCGGCGAGCAGGTGCGGGCGCAGCTGCCCGGCATCCTGCTCGCCGGCCTGGGCGCGGCCCTGTTGTCGGGTCTCGGCATGGCGCTCGTGTCGCGGCGCATCCGCCGACAGACCCACGGGCTGGGCGAGCAGCAGCTGCGCGAGATGTACGAGTACTACGACGCGGTCCTCCACGCGGTGAGCGAGGGGCTCGTCATCACCGACCTCGACGGCACGCTGCGCCTGGCCAACGACGAGGCGGTGCGGCTGCTGGCGCTGCCCGCCGACGCCGTGGGCCGACGCGTCGCCGACCTCGGGCTCGCGCCGGCGCTCGTCGCCGCCCTCACCGACGACGCCACCCACGAGGACGAGCTGCACGTCACGGCCGCGCGCGTCCTCGTCCTCAACCGCGCGCCGGCCCGGTGGCGCGGCCGGCTGCTCGGCCACGTCGCGACGCTGCGCGACCGCACCGACCTCGAGGCCCTGACCGGCGAGCTCGACTCGGCCCGCGGCCTGACCGAGGCGCTGCGCTCGCAGGCGCACGAGTCGGCCAACCGGCTGCACACCATCGTCAGCCTCATCGAGCTGGGCCACACCGACCGCGCCCTGGACTTCGCCACCGAGGAGCTGCAGGTGTCGCAGCTGCTCACCGACAAGGTCGTCGGCGCCGTCGACGAGCCGGCCCTGACGGCGCTGCTCCTCGGCAAGGCCGCGGAGGCGCACGAGCGCGGCATCGTCTTCGACATCGGGTCCGGCGCCCGGTTCCCGCGGGACGTCGCCCCGACGCGGGACGTCGTGACGATCGTCGGCAACCTCATCGACAACGCCCTCGACGCCGTGTCCGCGGCGGGCGAGCCCGGCGTCCCCCGGCACGTCGCCTTCGACTCGCACGTCGACGACCACCACGCCGTGCTCGAGGTGAGCGACGACGGTCCCGGGCTGCCGCCGGGCGGCGTGGCCGACGCGTTCCGGCGCGGCTGGTCGACCAAGGAGCAGGGCAGCGCGGGGCGGCGGGGCATCGGGCTGGCCCTCGTGGCCCAGACCGTCGAGCGGCTCGGCGGGACCCTCGAGGTCGACGGCCCACCCGGGGCCACCTTCACGGTGCGGCTCCCGGTCCGCGACGCGGCCACGCCGCACGAGGTGTCCCCGTGACGGCGTCCGGGGCGGGGGCCCTGCGGGTGCTCGTCGTCGAGGACGAGCCGATCGCCGCGGAGGCACACAGCGCGTACGTCGAGCGCGTGCCCGGCTTCTCCGTCGTGGGGACCGTCGGCACGACGCAGGCGGCCCTCAAGGTCCTGCAGGACAAGGCAGTCGACGTCGTGCTGCTCGACATGAACCTCCCGGACAGGCACGGCCTCGACGTCGTGCGCGCGATGCGGGCGGCCGGGCACCGGGCGGACGTCATCGCCGTCACGTCGGCGCGGGACCTCGACGTCGTTCGTTCGGCCGTCTCGCTCGGCGTCGTCCAGTACGTGCTCAAGCCGTTCGTCTTCGCGACGCTGCGCGACCGGCTCGTCGCGTACCGCTCCTACCGGGACCAGCTGACCCAGGGTGCGGAGGTGTCCACCCAGGCGGAGGTGGACGAGGTGTTTGCCGGGATGCGTGGTGGCGCGGAGACCCGGCTGCCGAAGGGCATGGGCGAGGAGCTGCTCGCTCGGGTCTCACGGGCCCTGCGCGAGGCCGACGGGGGCCGGTCGGCGAGCGAGGTCGCCGACGAGCTCGGCGTCGCGCGCGTCACGGCCCGCCGCTACCTCGAGCACCTCTGCGAGACGCGCCTGGCGGTGCGCCGCTCGCGCTACTCCGGCGCCGGGCGGCCCGAGGTCGAGTACCTCTGGGCGCGGTGAGGACCGTGCGCAGCACCCGGGACGAGGCCCTGACGCGCGACGAGGAGCGCGCCCACCTCGTCGACCCCGCCGACCGCTCCGTGGCCCTGACGCGCACCCCCGTCTCCCCGGACCTCGGCGAGCTGGCCCGCCGGTTCTGGGTGCCGATCTGGGACGTGCCCCCGGGGACCGCGTCGCGCCAGGACGTCCTGTCCTACCCGGTGTGCCAGCTCGTCGTGTCGCCGTCGTACGCCCGCCTCTACGGCGTCGCGTCCGGTCTCTCCCGCCAGGTGCTCGAGGGACGCGGGTGGGCCGTCGGTCTCATGCTGCGCCCGTCGGCCGGCTGGCTGCTGACGGGACGGCCGGTGCGCCGGCTCACCGACCGGTTCGTCGACCTCGACGCCCTGGCGACGCTCGACGGGCCCCGCCTCACCGTCGCCGTGCGCGACGCGATGCGCGCGGACCCCGGGAGTGCCGAGGCCCAGGCCGCCGCCCGCGACGTCGTCGAGGACGCCCTGCGCCCGCTGCTGCCCGTCGACGAGGAGGGCCTGCTCGTCAACGCGCTCGTCGAGGTCGTCGAGACCTCGCCGGACCTCCTGCGGGTCGACGACCTGTGCGCGCGCTTCGACGTCGCCGAGCGGACCCTGCAACGCCTGCTGCACAAGCGCATCGGCCTCGGCCCCAAGTGGCTCATCCGCCGGCGGCGGCTGCAGGAGGCCGCCGAACGGCTCCGGGACGACTCGGCCGGCCTGGCGGCCATCGCCGCCGACCTCGGCTACGCCGACCAGGCCCACTTCACCCGCGACTTCCGCCGCGCCACGGGGCTCACGCCCGGAGAGTTCGCGGCTCGCTTCCGGTGACGCGACGGAGCGCGGCGGTGCCCTCGCCCGCGACCGCGGTCGCGAAGGCCACCGGATCCTCGCCGGCCGCCTCGCGTCACCCCTCCTGCAGCCAGGCGCGGATGGCCGCGCCGTCCTCGCCGAGCGTCGGCGGGGCCGCGTGTTCGCGGCGGGTCACCTCGCTGCCGCCGGCGTCGAAGAACCGCAGCGGTGGCCCGGGCAGCGTGATCCAGCCGAGCGTCGGGTGCTCGACGTCGACGAGCAGGCCCTGGCTGACGGTCTGGTCCCAGCCGTACACCTCGTCGAGGGTGCGCACCTTGCCCGCGGGCACGCCGACCTCGGCGAGCCGGGCGAGCAGGGGTTCGGCGTCCCAGTCGGCGAAGGCCGCCTCGACCAGCTCGATGACGTCGTCGCGGTGCGCGACCCGCTCGGCGTTGGTGGCCACGCCCTCGCCCGACGCGTCGAGCCCGAAGGCCGTGCACAGCCGCTGCCACAGACCCTCGCTGCCGACGGCGATCTGCACCGACCCGTCGCGGCAGCGGAACAGGCCGTACGGCGCGATCGACGGGTGGTGGTTGCCGGCGGACCGGCCGACCTCGCCCGCGACGGTCCACCGGGTGCCCTGGAAGGCGTGGACGCCCACGACCGACGCGAGGAGCGAGGTCCGCACGAGCGTGCCGCGTCCCGTGCGGTGCCGTTCGTTGAGGGCCGCGACGACGCCGTACGCGCCGTACATGCCCGCGAGCAGGTCGGCGATGGGCACGCCGACACGCTGCGGGTCCTCCGGCCCGGAACCGGTCAGCGACATGAGCCCGGCCTCGCCCTGGGCGATCTGGTCGTAGCCGGCACGCCCGCCCTCGGGCCCGTCGTGGCCGAAGCCGGTGATCGACAGGACGACGAGCCGCGGGTTGCGCGCCATGAGGGCCTCGAGCCCGAGCCCGAGCCGCTCGAGGACGCCGGTGCGGAAGTTCTCGACGAGCACGTCCGCCCGGTCGACGAGCGCGAGCAGCACGTCCTTGTCGGCGGCGTCCTTGAGGTCGAGGGTGATCGACTCCTTGTTGCGGTTGGCCGACAGGAAGTAGGTCGCCTCCCGCTGCCCCTCCTCGCCGACGAACGGCGGCCCCCAGCCGCGGGTGTCGTCGCCCCGACCCGGCGCCTCCACCTTGACGACGCGGGCACCGAGGTCCCCGAGCATCATCGTGGCGTGCGGGCCGGCGAGCGCGCGCGTCAGGTCGACGACGAGGACGTCGCACAGCGGTCCGGCTTCGGGTCCGGCAGAGGTCATTCGGTCACCATCCACGGGGTGGGTCAGCCTATGACGCGGGCCGAGCGGTGCAGCTCGGCGAGGCCGACGTAGACCTCGGCGTTGGCTCGGATGCGCAACAGGCCGGGGTCGTCGATCTCGCGGCGCACCGACGCGGGCACACCGGCCACGAGCGAGCGCGGCGGGACGACGGTGTCCTGGCGCACGACCGCCCCGGCCGCCACGAGGCTGCCGGCACCGATGCGGGCGCCGTTGAGGACGACGGCGCCCATGCCGACGAGGCAGTCGTCCCCGACGGTGCAGCCGTGCAGCACCGCCCGGTGCCCGACGGAGACGCCGGAGCCGATGGTCGTGGGGTGCTCGGCGTCGGTGTGCACGACGACGCCGTCCTGCAGGTTGCTCCGCTCGCCGAGGACGATCGGCTCGACGTCGGCGCGCAGCACCGCCGTGTACCAGACGCTGGATCCGGCCTGCAGCTCGACGGCGCCGAGCACCTCGGCGCTCGGGGCGACCCAGGCGGTGTCGTGGACGCTCGGCGTCCGGTCTCCGAGCGAGTAGAGCATGCGGCCTCCTGCCGTGTGAGGACCCGCGGCGGGTCGGGGCCCAGTCTGCCGCCCGCCGGGGGGGTCGGCGCTGGTGGGGGGTGACGCGTCCGACCCGGGACGGGCGCCCGTTCAGCCGGCGCCGGTGCGCGCGACCTCGCGGCGCAGGGCCAGACCGGTGTGCAGCAGCCCGGTGGCGAGGGCCGCGCCGACGCCCTCGCCCGCCCGGATCCGCAGGTCGAGAAGGGGCTCGAGGCCGAGCTCGCGCAGCACGAGGGCGTGCGCCCGCTCGCGCGAGCGCTGCCCCGCGACGAGGTGCGCTGCGACGGCCGGCTCGACCCGGACGGCGGCGAGGGCGGCGACCGAGGTGGCCAGCCCGTCGAGCACGACGACGCCACCGGCCCCGCAGGCACCGAGCACCACGCCGTGCAGCACGGCGAGCTCTCCACCGCCCAGCCGCCGGAACACCTCCGCCGCGTCGACGGCGTCGACGGCGTCGACAGCGCCGTCGGCCGTGCCGATGCCGGCCGCCCCGGTCACCCGGGCCACGGCCCGGTCGACGACCTCGCGCTTGCGCTCGACCATTGCCGTGTCGGCCGACGACCCGCGCCCGACGACCTCCGACGCGGGTACGCCGAGGAGCGCTGCGGCGAGGGCGGCGGCGACGGTGGTGTTGCCGACGCCGACCTCGCCGAGGGCGATGGGCCCGGACGGCGCGAGACGCCGGCCGTGCTCGCGGCCCAGCGAGACCAGGTCGGCGAAGGTGTCCGCGTCGAGCGCGTCGGTCGTCACGAGATCGCCTCTGGCGCAGCCGACCCCGGCGTCGACGAGCAGGACGTCGAGCCCGGCCGACCGGGCGGCCACCGCCCCCATCGACGTGCCGGCCCGCGTCGCGTCGGCGACGTCGGCCGTCACCGACGCGTCGAAGGCGCTGACGCGGTGCGCCGTGACGGCGTGGTCGGCCGCGGCGACGACGAGCGTGCCGCGCCCGGTCCAGGCTCGTGGTGCGGGGAGGGCCTCGACGCGGTCGAGGACGGCGTCGAGGGCGCCGAGGGAGCCGGGCGCGGTGAGCAGGTCGTCGGCGCGGTCACGTGCACCGACCACCGCGTCCTGGGCGGGCGCGCGCAGGTGCGAGACGGGCGCCTCGGTCTCGGTCCAGCGCTCGCGCATGACGACCTGCTCGAGCGGCAGGCGCCGCGACCAGCCGGCGCGCTCGAGGCCCGGCTCGGGCGGACGCTCGTCGGGCCAGCCGAGGCAGAGCCAGCCGAGGGTCTCGACGCCGTCCGGCAGGCCGAGCAGGTTCGCGAGCTCGGCCGGCTCGAAGAGGGTCACCCAGCCGAGGCCGAGGCCGTGGGCGCGCGCCGTCAGCCAGATGTTCTCGATCGCCGCCGCGCACGACCACAGGTCGGCGTCGGGGAAGGTGGCGCGGCCGAGGACGCCCGCGGCCGGGGTGCGGCGGTCGCACGCGACGACGACGCCGACCGGGGCCTCGCGGATGCCCTCGAGGCGCAGGTCGAGCAGGCCGCGCGCCGACTCCTCGGCCATGCCGGCGGCCTGCCGCAGCCGGGCCCGGTCGGCCATCAGCGCGGCGGCGTCGCGCGTGGCGGGTTCGGTGACGACGACGAACCGCCACGGCTGGCTGTGCCCGACGCTGGGTCCCCGGTGGCCGGCCAGCAGGACCGCCTCCAGGACCTCCTCCGGGACGGGGTCGGGCCGGAACCGCCGGATGTCCCGGCGCGCTCCGATGACGCGCGCGAGGGAGGCGAGGTCGTCGCGCAGGGCCCACGCGTCGGGGGCCTGGGCGCGTTCGGCGGCCGACGTGCGGTCGCCGATGGTGGGGACGGGCCGGCGGTAGCTCATCGGTGACTCCGGTGGGGTGGGCACGCGGTCACGCCTCGATGTCGCCGAGGTCCGCGATGACGATCTCGAGCAGCCGGCCGAGCTCGTGGCGTTCGGTCTCGCTCAGGCCGCGGAGGGTGTCACTCTCGACGACGTTCGACTCGCGCACGGCGGCCCGGAAGAGCGTCCAGCCATCGTCGGTCAGCGACACGAGCGTGCGGGTGCGGTTCGACTCGTCGGGCCGGCGCCGGACGAGGCCGCGGGCCTCCATCTTGTCCAGGCGGTGCGTCATCGACGAGGGGGCGACGTTGGCGAGGTCGGCCAGCTGGCTCGGGGTCAGGCACGCGTCACCGGCGCGGGCGAGCCCGGCCAGCACCGCCCACTCGCCCTGGGTGAGGTCGAGGTCGGCGAACTGGCGCACGTACCACTGGTCGAGCTTCCTCGTCACGGCATAGACGCCGGTGATGACGCGCTGCACCGACTCCTCGCCGCCCGCGGCGGTGTAGAGCGCGACGTCGGCCGCGTGCTCCTGGGCCGCGCTCCTGCGTCGTCGGGTCGCCATGGAAAGGCATTGTTCCATCCCGCGGGCGGGGTGCTAGAGTTTCGAGGTCGAACTTCCAGTTCGAAATATTCGAGTCCGAAGTCGCGTTGCACGCCGAGGTGCGTCCGCGACCGCACACAGCCTCGACCTGCGACCCCGGAAAGGGTGTGAAACCCATGCGCACGCGCCTGCTCGTCCTCGCCTCCTCCGTCGGCATGCTCGGATGGGGCACGGTGCTGCCCTACCAGTACGCGTACGCGGCGAACACCCGCGGCTGGGGCCCCCTCGCGGCGGCCCTGGCCAGCTCCCTCTTCTCCGTCGGCGCCCTCGTGGCCGCGCCGTTCGCCGGCCGCCTCAGCGACCGCTTCGACCCGGTGCTCGTCGCCGTCCTCGCCAAGCTGCTCGCGGCAGCCGGTGTGGCCGGCCTCGTCTGGGCGGACACGGCGCCCTCGTTCCTCGTGGGCATGTTCGTCTTCGGCTTCGGCCTGACCGCCTCGACGCCGGCCGCGTCGGTCCTCGTGCTGCGGTGGGCCGGGCACGCCGACCGCCGCAAGGTCTTCGCCTACAAGTTCACGGCCGAGGCGATCGGCATGGCCGTCGGGGCCTTCGTCGCGGGCCAGCTCGTCGACCTGTCACGCACCGACGGCATGACGCTGGCCTTCGTCGCCGCCGGCGTCGGCTTCGCCCTGTCGGCCGCGATCATCCGCATCGCGGGCATCGGCGCGCCCGCCGAGGTCGAGGCGGACGTCGCCCCCGAGGAGTGCGAGGCACGCGTCAGCACCGTCGAGGCGCTGCGCCGGGTCTTCGCGGTGCCCGCCCTGCGCTGGACCGCCGTCGTCACGGTGACGCTCGCGCTCGGCTTCTACGCCCAGTTCGAGTCCGGCCTGCCGGCCTACGCCCTGACGGTCCTCGACGCCGACGAGTCGGCCATCGGCCTCGCGGCCGCGGTCAACTGCATCGTCATCGTGGCGCTGCAGGTCGTCGTCGTGCGGCTCACCGCACGGCGGGCCGCCGGCTCGCTGCTCATGGTGGTCGGTGGCGTCTGGACGCTGGCGTGGGTCGTGCTCTCGACCGCGCAGCTCGTCTCGCCGCCGGTCGCGTCCGCCCTCTTCGTCACGACGTTCGGCGTCTTCGCGGTCGGCGAGACGATGTACGCACCCGTGCTCAACCCGCTCACCGCGAGCCTGGCGCCCACCGGGCTCGTCGGCACGACGCTCGGCACCTTCACGGCGATCCAGACGACGTTCTCGGCGCTCGGCCCGCTCGTCGCCGGTGCGCTGCTCGGCCTGGGCCTGGCGAACGGGTTCCTCGCGCTGCACGTCGGCCTGAGCCTGCTCGCGGTGTACGCGGCGTGGCGGCTGCGGGCCGCGATGCGGCGTACGCCCGCAGCTCCGGTCGGCGCGCCGGCCGAGGCGCTGCTCGACGCCGCGCCGCCCGCGTCGCGCTCGCTGCCCGCCGCCGCGGCCTGAGTCCCGGCCACGGCGCGGGGTGCGGGCGGGCGTCCGCCGGACGTCCTAGCCGCGGACTCCGGCGCTGACCAGCAGGTCGGCGAGCAGCAGCACGAGGTCGTGCTGCGAGAGGCGCATCGCCAGCATCTGCGCCGTGCCGCGGCTCTCGGGCCGCTGGAGGATCGCCTGCCACAGCTTCTCGAGCTCGTCCTGGGTCGGGGTGCCGAAGCCGGCGGGCATGAGGCCGTGG
>NZ_JBPGXG010000148.1:0-10592 GCF_056755255.1 Monashia sp. HAY1-5C
TCCGTCGTCGGCAGCGTCAGATGTGTATAAGAGACAGGTCTGCGCGCGGGCGGGTCAGCCGAAGCGGCCGGAGATGTAGTCCTCGGTGGCCTGCTCGGTCGGGTTGTTGAAGATCCGTGCCGTGTCGTCGATCTCGACGAGCCGGCCCGGCTCGCCGGTCGCCTTGAGGTTGAAGAACGCGGTGCGGTCCGAGACCCGGGCCGCCTGCTGCATGTTGTGCGTGACGATGACGATCGTGTAGTCGCTCTTGAGCTCGTTGACGAGGTCCTCGATGGCGAGCGTCGAGATCGGGTCCAGGGCCGAGCACGGCTCGTCCATGAGGAGCACCTGCGGCTGCACCGCGATGGCGCGCGCGATGCAGAGGCGCTGCTGCTGTCCGCCCGACAGGCCCGCGCCGGGCTTGTTGAGCCGGTCCTTCACCTCGGTCCAGAGGTTGGCACCCTGCAGGGACTGCTCGACGATGCCGTCCAGGGTCTTCTTGTTCTTGACGCCGTTGAGGCGCAGGCCCGCGGCCACGTTGTCGTAGATCGACATCGTCGGGAACGGGTTGGGCCGCTGGAAGACCATGCCGACGGTGCGGCGGACGGCCACCGGGTCCATCGACGACGCGTAGAGGTCCTGGTCGTCGAGCATGACCTTGCCCTCGACGCGTCCGCCCGGGATCACCTCGTGCATCCGGTTGAGCGTCCGGAGGAAGGTCGACTTGCCACAGCCGGAGGGCCCGATGAACGCCGTGACGGACCGGGGCTCGACCGTCATCGAGACGCCCTCGACGGCCTTGAAGCCGCCGTAGTAGACGTTGAGGTCGGTGACGTCGATTCGCTTTGCCATGTCAGGGGATTCGCTTTCTCTTACTTCTTGACCGCGCTGTAGTGGGCGACGACGCGCCCGATCACGTTGAGCAGCAGGACGAGGATGATGAGGGTCAGCGCAGCACCCCACATGCGCTCGGCGGCGGGCGCGAGCGCGAGGTCGCCACGGTCCTGGTTGATCATCATCGGCAGGGTGGGGAAGTTGCCGTCGAACAGGTCGCGCTGGAAGTTCTTCGTGTACGGCGCGAGGATCAGCAGGGGCGCCGTCTCGCCCATGACGCGGGCGATGCCGAGCAGCACGCCGGTGATGATCCCCGAGAACGCGGTGCGCAGGACGACCTTGACGACGGTCACCCACTTCGGCACGCCGAGCGCGTAGGACGCCTCCCGCAGCTCGTTGGGCACGAGCTTGAGCATCTCCTCGGTGGAGCGCACGATCACCGGGACCATGAGCAGCACGAGCGCGAGCGAGGCGGCGAACCCGGACTGCCGGAGGCCGAGGGTCGTGACGATGACGGCGTAGATGAACAGGCCGGCGACGATCGAGGGGATGCCCGAGAGGATGTCGACCATGAAGCTGATGGCGCGGGCGAGCGCGCCGCGGCCGTACTCGACGAGGTAGACGGCCGTCATGATGCCGATCGGCACCGCGATGAGGGTCGTCATGCCGACCATCTCGAGGGTGCCCTCGATGGCATGGCGGGCGCCGCCACCGAGGTCGCCGGAGTTGATGTTGCGCTGGTTGCCCGTCCACCACGTCATCGAGCCGAGCATGTGCACGCCCTTGACGACGACGGTTCCGAGGATCCACACGAGCGGCACCATGGCGAGGGCGAACGCGAGCCACATGACGACCCGGGCCGCGACGTCCTTGACGGCGCGCGCCCGGTGCGGGTTGTTCATCTCGCGGAGGGCCTCGCGGCCACGCTTGTCGCCGGCAGGCGCGACGTCGGTGGTGGCATCGTCGAGGGGGCCGCGGTCCTGCGTCACCGTGCTCATTCGCTGAAGGCCTTCCTGCGCTCGATGACGATCCGGGCGATGCTGTTGACGACGAAGGTCAGCACGAACAGCACCAGGCCCGCGGCGATGTAGGCGCCGGTCTTGCTCGGGTTGCTGAACTCGGACGCGTTGTTGGCGATCTTCGAGGCGAAGGTCTCACCGCCGTTGAACAGCGAGAACGTCCACGGGGTGCCGTCGGACAGGGCGGACACGAGAAAGGTCACGGCGATCGTCTCGCCGAGGGCGCGGCCGAGGGCGAGCATCGCGGCGGAGATGACGCCGGGCTTGCCGAACGGCAGCACGGCGGTGCGGATCATCTCCCACCGCGTCGCGCCGAGGGCGAGCGCCCCCTCCTTGTGCGTGGCCGGCGTCTGGTCGAACACCTCGCGCGAGAGGGCGGTGACGATGGGCAGCACCATGATCGCGAGGACGATGCCGATGAAGGCGATCGTGCCGCCGGTGATGCCGGCCGGCGCGAAGAGCGGGAACCAGCCGAGGGTGTCCTCGATGCGCTGCTGGACCGGCTTCCACACCGGGAAGAAGGTGATGAGGCCCCAGAGGCCGTACACGATCGACGGCACGGCGGCGAGCAGGTCGACGAGGGCGGCGGCCGGGCGCCGCATCCACTGTGGCGCGTACTGCGTCAGGAAGAGCGCGACCGCGACACCGACGGGGACCGCGATGGCCATGGCGATCGTGGAGGCGGCCACCGTGGTCCAGAGGAACTCGAGGATGCCGAAGGCGGGCCTGTCGCCGCCGGGGGACCAGACGCGGCTGGTGAAGAAGTTCTCGGAGTTGTTCGTCAGGGCCGGCACGGCCTCGACGACGAGGAAGACCGCGATGAGGGTCACGATGGCGATGACGAGAACGCCTGAGAACGTGGCGAAACCACCGAACAGGCGGTCACCCATGCGTCCGGTGGAGGCGCGGTCGCCCTGGAGCGGTCGCCCGCCCTCGGGACCGGGGAGCTCGTCCGCGGCCGATACACCCGTCAGTGTCGACATCTGGTGCCTCTTCCTTGGTTGGAGGGGACCGGCGCAAGGGGCGGACGCCGAGTGCGGCGCCCGCCCCTGCGTCGTCGGCCGGTCCGGTGTGCTCCCGACACGGCCGGGGCGGTGGGTCAGGAGATCGCGTCGACGGCCGTCTTGACCTTGCTCGCGACCTCGGCGGGGAGCGGGGCGTAGCCCTTGCTCTCGAGGTCCTTCTGGACCTCGTCGGAGGCGAAGGTCTTGAGGAAGGCCTTGACCTTCTTGCCCGTCTCGGCGTCGGCGTACTTGGAGCAGACGACCTCGTACGTCACGAGGACGATCGGGTAGGCGCCCGCCTCCTTGGTCGCGTAGTCGATCTTGAGGGCGAGGTTGTTGCCCGTGCCGGTCTGCTTGGCCGTCGCGATCGTCTTGCCGGCCGACTCCGCGGTCAGCTCCACCGGGCCGGAGCCGGTGTCGATCTGGGCCATCCGCAGCTGGTTCTGCTGGGCGTAGGACAGCTCGACGTACGTGATGCCGCCGTCCTGGCCCTTCGTCGCGGTGGCGACGCCGGCGGACTTCTCCTTGCCCTCGCCCTTGCCGGTCCACTTCTTGCCCGGGTCGTAGCTCCAGGCCTCGGGCGCGGCGGCCTTGAGGTACTTCGTGAAGTTCTCCGTGGTGCCGGACTCGTCGGAGCGGAAGTAGACCTTGATCGGCGTCGACGGGAGGGCGACACCCTTGTTGAGCGCGGCGATGGCCGGGTCGTTCCACGTCGTGATCTTGCCGTCGAAGATCTTCGCGGCGACGTCGGCGTTGAGGACGAGCTTGTCGACGCCCTTGACGTTGTAGGCGATCGCGATCGGTCCGGTGACCATCGGCAGGTTCCAGGCCTCGGAGCCGCAGGCCTGCTTGGCCGCGTCCGCCTCGATGACGCCGTCCTTCGGCTCGGTCTTCAGCGCCGAGTCGGAGCCGGCGAAGTCGACCTGCTTGGCGATGAACTGCTTGATGCCGGCGCCGGAGCCGGTGGGCTGGTAGTCGATGTTGGCGTCGGCGCACGCGTTCTGGTACGCCTTGATCGCCTCGTCGATGGCGTTCTTCTGGGCCGAGGAGCCCTCCGCCTTGAGGTCGCCGTTGAAGCAGTCGCCGGCGGCCGTCGAGCCGCCCGCCGCGGCGGCGCCGGCGCCGGGCGCGGCGCCGTTGTTCTCGGACGCGCAGGCCGAGAGCGCAAGGGCCCCGGACAGGGCGATGGCGCCGAGGGCGCTGGTACGCGAAACAGACACGAGTGTGTTCCCTCTCGATGGGACTGTCTTGGCGTCGGGACGGGCTCGGCCCGCCGACGGTGCTGGACACTTCATCCATCGGCGAAGGTAGGCGCATCGGGTGTCGAATCCCCCACGTCCGGTTAACTCGCGGTGAACGCGGGGCGACGTCTTGGGATCGCGGCTCGCCTCGGGATGCGCGCGGGCGAGACCCGCCACACGATGGAGGGTTGGGCCGGCGTTCGCCGGGCCTCAGGTGTCGATGCGCTCGACGTCGACGACGCGGGCGCTCGGGCCGGTCCCGGTCAGATGGCACACCAGCACCTCGCCCTTGTGCATCGCCTCGTCGGCGGCCTCGGCCAGGCGCCTCCGCAGGAGGTCGGCATCCGGGCTCGACGCGTCGACGGCGTCAGCCAGACGGGCGAGGAGGGCAGGCAGCACGGGACCGTGGCTGCAGAGCGCGGACGGCTCGGCCCGACGCAGCAGCCGCTCCAGCTGGTGCGTGGCGCCCGACGCGTCCTCGGCGAAGTCCTCCTCGGACAGGGCGTCACGGGTGCGCAGCTTCACCCCGGCCTGCGTCGTGTACGGCTCGACGGTCTCGACGCAGCGCGCGCTCGAGGACGTGACGACCCGGCGGACGCCGTACGCGCCCAGGACCGAGGCGATGTCGCGGGCCTGGGCGCGGCCGACGGCGTCGAGCGGGCGCTTCCGGTCGTCGGCGTCCCACTTGCCGCGGGGACGCGCCTTGGCGTGGCGGACGAGCGCGAGCGGCCAGGTCGCCAGCTGCTCCGCTCGGTCGAGACGCACGAGGGCGAGGAGCTGGTCCCGGTCGCGGGCGTAGTCGAGCCGGTCGTGCGCGGTGCGCACGTCGACCCAGGCGACCTCGTCGATCTCGTGGAGCAGCCGGCCCTCGCCGCCGGTGACCTCAGCGGCCCAGTAGTGGACCTGCTTGGTGGCGGGGCCGCCCGTCGCGTCGAGCACGCCGTACTCGGCGGGCGGCAGCGAGGGACCGAGCCGCACGACGAGGCCGGTCTCCTCGAACGTCTCGCGCACGGCGGCGACGCAGGGGTGCTCGCCGGGGTCGAGCTTGCCCTTGGCCCACGACCAGTCGTCGTACTTGGGCCGGTGCACGAGGGCGACCTCGAGCCCGCCGTCGGCGCGGCGCCACGGCAGCGTGCCGGCGGCGGGGATCACGGAGGCCACGCGCGCCAGCCTGCCAGACGTACGTCCTCGGCCCGTGCTCAGCGTCGGCGCGCCTTGCGTCGACGCTTGTCGTGACGCTCGACGAGGGTCTCCTGGAGGTCGCGGAGGGGCTCGCCGTTCTCGTTCTGGTGGTGGCGGACCCACCGGCCGTCGGACCCGAGGTCCCACCGCGAGGTGGTCTCGGCGAAGGCGAGGTCGAGGAGGTCGTCGAGCTCGAGGAGGTGCCCCGGCTCGGTGATGCGCACGAGGGCCTCGACGCGTCGGTCGAGGTTGCGGTGCATCATGTCGGCGCTGCCGATGTAGACCTGCGGGTCACCGCCGTGGTCGAACCAGAAGACCCGCGAGTGCTCGAGGAAACGGCCGAGAACCGAGCGCACGCGGATGTTCTCCGACAGCCCCTCGACGCCGGGGCGCACGGCGCAGATGCCGCGGACCCACAGGTCGACCCGGACGCCGGCCATGCTCGCGCGGTAGAGCGCGTCGATGAGCGCCTCGTCGACCATGGCGTTCGCCTTGATGACGATGCGCCCGGCGGGGGCGTCCTTGGGCCGCGCCCGGTGGATCTCGACCTCCTGCTCGACGAGGTCGACGAGCCCGGAGCGGACGGTGCGCGGGGCGACCAGCAGGCGCTTGAACTTGCTCCGTGGCGCGAACCCGGACAGGAGGTTGAACAGGCGCGAGAGGTCCTCGCCGACCTGAGGGTCCGTGGTGAACAGGCCGAAGTCCTCGTAGACGCGGGCCGTCTTGGGGTTGTAGTTGCCGGTGCCGATGTGGCAGTAGCGGACGAGCCCGTCGGACTCCTGGCGCACGACGAGGCACAGCTTGGCGTGCGTCTTGAGGCCGACGACGCCGTAGACGACGTGGACGCCCGCCTCCTCGAGCTTGCGGGCCCACGAGATGTTGTTGACCTCGTCGAAGCGCGCCTTGATCTCGACGACCGCGAGGACCTGCTTGCCGGCCTCCGCGGCGTCGATGAGCGCGTCGATGATCGGGGAGTCGCCCGACGTGCGGTAGAGCGTCTGCTTGATCGCGAGGACCTTGGGGTCGTTGGCGGCCTGCTCGATGAAAGCCTGCACGGACGTGGAGAACGAGTGGTAGGGGTGCTGGACGAGGACGTCCTTGTGACGGACGGCCCCGAGCAGGTCGATGGGCTTGGCGCTCTCGGTCGGCGCGAAGTCCGGGTGCGTGCGGGGGAAGAACTTGGGGAACTCGAGGTCGGAGCGGTCGACGTCGGCGACGGTGAACAGGCCGCGCAGGTCGAGCGGCGTCGGGAGCCGGTAGATCTCGCGCTCGCTGATCTGCAGCTCGCGGCTGAGCATGTCGAGGACCTTGGGGTCGATGTCCTCCTCGACCTCGAGGCGGATCGGCGGCCCGAACCGGCGGCGTGTCAGCTCCTTCTCGAGGGCAGTGAGGAGGTTCTCCGCGTCGTCCTCCTCGACCTCGAGGTCCTCGTTGCGGGTGACGCGGAAGGAGAAGTGCTCCTGGACGAGCATCCCCGGGAAGAGCTGGTCGAGGTGGCTGGCGATGACGTCCTCGAGCGGCACGAACCGCTTGCGCTCGACGTCGGAGTCGATGTCCTCCTCGACGAGGATGAAGCGGGGCAGGCTCGGCGGCACCTTGACCCGGGCGAAGTGCTCCGAACCGGTCTTCGGGTTCTGCAGGAGCACCGCGAGGTTGAGCGACAGGCCCGAGATGTACGGGAAGGGGTGCGCCGGGTCGACGGCGAGCGGCGTCAGCACCGGGAAGACGCGGTCGGAGAAGAAGTAGTGCAGCGGCTCGAGCTCCTCCTCGCCGAGCTCGTCCCAGCGCACGATGGTGATGCCCTGCTCCTCCAGCTCCGGACGCACCTCGTGCTGGAAGACGGCCGCGTGCTGGAGCATCAGCTCGTGCGCGAGCCGTGCGACGCGTTCGATGAGCTCGCGCGGCTCGATGCCCGCGGCCGTGCGCACGGCGAGCCCGGTCGCGATCCGACGCTTCAGCCCGGCGACGCGGACCATGAAGTACTCGTCGAGGTTGTTGGCGAAGATCGCGAGGTAGCGGGTGCGCTCGAGGAGCGGCACCGCAGGGTCCATCGCAAGCTGGAGCACGCGCTCGTTGAACTGCAGCCACGACAGCTCGCGCTCGAGGTAGCGGTCGGCGGGCAGCTCGTCCTCGGCCTCGGCCGGCTGCACCAGCCCGACGAACCGGCCGTTGGCGGCGCGGGCCGGGATCCGGCGCGTGTGGACGGTGCTCGCGAACGAGCTGACCTCGGCGCTCTCGACAAAGGCGTCCGGGCCCTCCCGCCCCGCGTCGGGAACCGGTTCCTCGTCGGTGTCGACGAGGTCGGTCGGGGTGAGGCTGCCGGTGCTCATGGCCTCATCGTGGCACCCTTCGGCAACGGCCGGGTGAACTCGTCCCAGCGGTCGGGCGCCCCGGCTCGGGGTCAGCCGCGCGCGAACTGACGGTGCAGCTCGACGTCCTCGAACCCCAGCCCCCGGTAGGTGCGCACGGCGGCGGTGTTCTCGTCGTCGACGTAGAGCACGACGCTGGCCAGCCCGAGCGAGCGCAGGTGGTCCAGGCCCAAGACGGTCACCGCCCGGCCGAGCCCTTCGCCCTGGTGCGCCGGCGACACGGCGACGACGTAGACCTCGCCGACCTCGCCGTCCGGGGGGTCGACCTTGGTCCAGTGCGAGGCCACGAGACGGTCCTGGTCGGCGGCCTCGACGACGAGGATCAGCCCGTCCGGGTCCCACCAGGGCTCCGCGGTGCGCTGGTCGAGGTCGGCCCGAGTCAGCGACCCCTGCTCCGGGTGGTGGGCGAAGGCGGCGGCGTTGAGCGCCAACCACGCGTCCTCGTCCCGTCCGGGTTCGAACCGTCGCACGGCGTACCGGTCGGGCACGACGGCGGCCGGCCAGTCCGGGCCGTCGGCGAGGGAGCGACCCATGACGTGGAGCGAGCGCACCGGCACCAGGCGGCGCGCCGCCGCGAAGGCCGACGCGGCATCGCCGGCCGCGCCGGACGCGTGGCTCCACACCCGGGTGTCGCCCGGCACCGCCTCGAGCAGCGCCGTGCCGACGCCGTGTCGGCGCTCCGCGGGGTCGACGACGACCTCGGCCGACGGCGGCTCGCCCGCCGCGCCGTCCCGCACCTGCGCGTAGCCGACGACGCGTCCGCCGGACCGCGCCACGAGGTGCCGCACGCCATCCGTGGACCGCGACCGCAGAGCGAGCCGGAACTGCTCCGACAGCGGGGGTGACCCGTCGACGTCGCTGGCGCTCGCCGCGACCGTCAGGGCCGCCGCTGCGTCGTCCTCCGAGAGGGGGTGGCGCGCGTCGTGGACCGTCACCTCGAGGTCGGGCATGGGCCGATTCCACCACACGCGGGACGAGTCGCCGGTGCCGCCGGAGGCGGAAGGCGTGCGCTCGGGAAAGCGTCACGCACCAACGCCCCGAAGGTCGGTGCCGAGCACTACAGTCCGTCGCGTGCCCACGGGCACGCTTTCGACCAGACAAGGGGAGACGATGTCCCGTTCCACTCGCCGCGCCCTGGGTGTCGCCGTCGCAGGTGTCTGCGCAGCGGCTCTCGCGGCCCCGGCCCTCGCGTCGCCCGCCGGCAACCCCGGCAAGGCTGACACGCAGGGGCCGCTGCTCAAGATCCAGATCCTGTCGTTCAACGACTTCCACGGCAACCTCGAGCCGCCGAGCGGCTCCAGCGGTCGCCTCCAGACCGGGGCCACGTCGACGCAGACCACAGACGTCGGGGGCGTCGAGTACCTCGCGACCCACCTCAAGGCGGCCCGCGTCGGCCACGACAAGACCGTCACCGTCGCGGCCGGGGACATGGTGGGGGCCTCCCCGCTGCTGTCCGCGGCCTTCCACGACGAGCCGACCGTCGAGGCGCTCAACAGCCTCGGCCTCGAGGCCACGTCCGTCGGCAACCACGAGTTCGACGAGGGTTACAAGGAGCTGCAGCGGCTCCAGACCGGCGGCTGCATCGACGACGGCGACGGCGCCAACAACCAGAACTCCTGCCCCGCCGGCACCTTCACCGGCGCGAAGTTCCAGTACCTCGCCGCCAACGTCGTCGAGAAGGCCACCGGCAAGACGATCCTGCCGCCCTACTGGGTCAAGAACTTCAACGGCGCCAAGATCGGCTTCATCGGGATGACGCTGAAGGACACGCCGACCATCGTCACCGCCTCCGGCGTCGCGGGCCTCCAGTTCAACGACGAGGTCGAGACCGCCAACGCGCTCGTGCCCGTGCTCAAGGAGCAGGGCGTCAACGCCATCGTCGTGCTCGTCCACCAGGGCGGCTCCCCACCGGCCAACACGCCCTACGACTACACGTGCAAGGGCGGCGGCACCTTGTCCGCCGACTCGCCGATCATCCCGATCGTCAAGAACCTCGACCCGGCGATCGACATGGTCATCTCCGGCCACACGCACCAGCCGTACGTGTGCGCGATCCCGGACTCCACCGGTGTTCCCCGGCTCGTCACGTCGGCCTCCTCGTTCGGCCGCCTCTACAACGACACCGAGGTCACCTACGACCGTCGCACGTCCGACATCGTCCGACCGACCGAGGCCGACTCGGTCAACAACCTCGTGACCCGCACGGTCGCCCCCGACGCCGCCGAGACTGCGCTCATCACCAAGTACAAGCAGCTCGTCACGGCGATCGCGAGCAAGGTCATCGGCACGATCTCGACCGACATCGTCCGGGCCCAGAACGCCGCGGGCGAGTCCCCCCTCGGCGACCTCATCGCCGACGCCCAGCTCGCCGACCCGTCGGTCGTCACCGGGGGCCAGACGCCGGTCGTCGCCTTCATGAACCCCGGCGGCATCCGGACCGACCTCACCTACGCCAGCTCGAAGTACGGCGAGGCGCCCGGGGCGATCACGTACGAGGAGGCGTTCAACGTCCAGCCGTTCAACAACTACCTCGTGTCGATGAACCTGACGGGTCAGCAGATCTACGACGTCCTCGACCAGCAGCGGACCGGCAAGAACGCCGGCTCGGCCGCGAAGATGCTCCAGGTCAGCAAGGGCTTCACGTACACGTGGAGCACCGCCACCCAGAAGGTCGTCGAGGGGACCGTGATGATCAACGGCGTCCCCGTCGACCCGGCCGCGTCGTACCGCATCGTGACGAACAACTTCCTGTCCGACGGCGGCGACAACTTCCCGGCCTTCCAGGGCGGCACCGGCAAGTACTTCGGCGGCCTCGACATCGACGCCTTCGCGAACTACCTGTCCAGGCCCGAGAACGCGGGCTACGCGCCCGCCCCGCTGACGCGCATCTCGGTGAGCTGAGCCGGCTCGCCCGAGCAGGCCAGCACCTGTCTCTTATACACATCTGACGCTGCCGACGACGGA
>NZ_JBPGXG010000149.1:0-10625 GCF_056755255.1 Monashia sp. HAY1-5C
CCGTCCTGGACGGCGACCGCATCGTGGCCGAGGCCGTGCGCGGCGGGGCCGTCGCGACGTTGGTCGACGCCTCGAGAAGCGCGGCACTCGTCGTCGTCGGACACCCGGGCAGCCGGGTCCGGGCACTCGTGACGGGGTCGACCGCCTTCGCGGTCGCGGCGCACGCCGGTTGCGACGTCGCCGTCATCCCCGGCGGGAACCTCACCCTCCCCGGGCCGGGACGGCCCGTCATGGTGGGCATCGACGGGGCGCACGACGGCGAGGTGGCCGTCGCCCGCGCAGCCGAGTTCGCCGAACGATGGGACGCGCCGCTGCACATCGTCCGCGCGTGGAGCATGTCGTTCGTCGGCTGGCCGCTCTCGTTCGAGAACATGCAGCTCGACAGCGGCGTCGGCTTCTTCGAGCACGAGGCGCGCGAGTCGGTGGACAGCGCTGTTGCGCAGGTCCGGGCCACGCATCCTGGTCTCACGGTCGAGACGACGGTCATCGAGGAGCACCCGGTGCGGGCTCTCATCGAGCTCGGCGCGTCCGCAGGCCTGGTCGTCGTGGGTACGCGCGGCATCGGCGGGTTCGACCGGCTGCTGCTCGGGTCGGTGAGCCGGGCCGTGGTCCACCACGCACCCGTGCCCGTGCTCGTCGTCCGGGCCATGAGCCCGTCATGAGCTCGTTGTGAGCCCGGACATGAGCCCGGACTGACGCCGGACGTGCCAGTCGTACGAGTCGTGAGACTCGTACGACTGGCACGTCGGCTGCAGGCCCGGGCCAGCGCGTCCGGGGCGCGCTCAGCGGGCGAGGTATCCGCCGTCGATCGGGTAGTAGCCGCCGGTCGCGAAGGATGCGCCGTCGCTGGCGAGCCAGGCCACGAGCTCGGCCACCTCGTGCGGGTCGCCGATGCGTTGGAGTGCGTGCTGGGTGGCGAGCGCCTGCAGTGTGGCCTCGTCGAGGTTCGCCTCGAGCAGCGGCGTGCGGATGAAGCCGGGCCCCACCGCGTTCACCCTGATGCCGTCGGTCGCGTGGTCCCAGGCCGCCACCTTGGTGAGGCCGACCACCGCATGCTTCGCGGCCGTGTAGGCGCTTGCGGTGGGGAAGCCCACGGCCCCGAGGACGGATGCCATGTTGATGACCGAACCGCCACGTCCACGTGCCTTCATGGCCGCGATGGCGGCCCGCTGCGTGTAGAAGACGCCGTCGAGGTTGACACGGATGACCTCGTGCCATGCCTCGTCGCCGTAGTCCCCACTCGGCAGGGCCGCGCCACCGATCCCGGCGTTGCACACCGCGATGTCCACGTGCCCGAACGCGGCCAGGGTCGCGGCCATGGCGGCGTCCACGGAGGCCGGGTCTCCCACGTCGACGGTCACGCCATGCGTCCGGCACTCGAGTGCGTCCAGCTCCTTGAGCACCAGGTCGATCTGCTCCCACTCCCGGTCCCAGATCGAGATGTCGGCTCCTGAGCGTGCCATCGTCTGGGCACAGGCTCGTCCGATCCCGGATGCCCCACCGGTGATGACGGCCGCCTTGCCCCCCAGGCCATACGTGTTCATCGTCCTGTTCCTCTCTGTCGAGGACACCACTGTCCGGCCACCGACGGCAGGCGCGGCAGGGTCGGAGGTCCCGCCCGCGTGACCGGACCCGGTCTCGAGGCGCACGCAACTCGGGCGCACGCGACGCACCGGGTCACGTCGCAGGGACACTCAAACCGAGCTCGTCCTGGTGAGCCGTGTCAGCAGGAAGGCTCCGATGCCGGCGGCGGCCGCGACCCCCCACGCCGTCGCGTCGACAACCTCGGTCCCCAGCAGCTCTCGAAGCGGGAGCACGGTGACCGCCGCCGTGAGCATGAGTCCGGCGAGGAGCAGCGCGAGCAGCAGCGGGTCGGCGTGCCCGGCGCGCGTCCGTACCGGCGCGCCGGGGGTGCGCACGCCCCAGGCCACCGCCAGCTGTCCGGCCCCGAGCGTCAGGAGCACCGCGGAGTGGGCGGAGGCCGGACTGACCCACATCGCCGCCACGCTGACGGCAGCGAGGTACACGGCCAGGACCGAGATGCGCCACCACAACCCGCGAGCGAGCGGTCCTTCGTCGGGTGCCCGGGGTCCGCGACGCAGGACTCGGCTGTCCGCGGGCTGGCCGGCGAGCCCTGCTCCGGCGAAAGAGTGCGTCAGGAGGTTGAGCCACAGGATCTGGGCGGGTAGCAAGGGCAACGGCACCCCGACCAGGGGCCCCACCAGCATGAGGAGGACTTCGGACCCGCCACCGGACAGTCCGTAGGCGAGGAACCTCCGCAGGTTGTCGTAGACGCGGCGGCCTTCCTCGATCGCCGACACCAGGGTCGCGAGGTTGTCGTCGGCGAGGACGAGGTCCGCGGCCTGGCGTGCGACCTCGGTGCCGCGCTCTCCCATGGCGATCCCGATGTCGGCCCGGCTGAGCGCCGGGGCATCGTTGACACCGTCACCGGTCATCGCCACCACGTGCCCCGACCGCTGCAGGGCGGTGACGATGGCATGCTTGTCCGCCGGTGTTGCACGGGCGATGACCCGGCGACGCTCCACATCGGCCGCCTCGACGGTCGAATCCGCCGGCTGGTCCCCGGGCTCCTCAGGGGGGCCGTCGAGAATCCCCACCTCTTCGGCGATGGCGTGGGCCGTGGCGGCATGGTCACCCGTGATGAGGACGACCTGCAGACCGGCATCCCGACACGACGCGACCGTGTCCCGGGAGGTCTCGCGCACCGGGTCGTGCAGGGCCACCAGCCCGAGCAGACGCGGCCGCGCGACGTTGCCGTCGCCGGCCGTTGCGTGGTCCTGCGTCACGGCCAGGACGCGCTTCCCGGCTCGTCCCCACCGGTGCGCCAGCTCCCGGGCCTCGGCGAGAACGGCTGGATCCTCGGCCACGGCGTTCGCCGTGAGCATGGCCTCGGGGGCTCCCTTCCGGAGGGTGAGACTGGCGCCGGTGGGCTCCCGGTGGATCGTCTCCATGGCCTTGCGGGTGCTGTCGAACGGCACCTCGCGGATCCGCGGGTGATCGGCCCTCAGTCTCGCCACATCGGCGCCCCGGTCCACCGCTGCCAGGAGCAGGGCGGTGTCGGTCGGGTCGCCATGGGGCCGGCCGGACGCCTTCGCCAGCACGGCGTCGTTGCACAGGGCCAAGGCCCTCGTCAGGTCGGACGGGGCAGCGTCGTCCGGTTGCCAGGTCGCCGCGACGCTCATGCTTCCTTGCGTGAGGGTCCCGGTCTTGTCGGTGGCGAGCAGGGTGACGGACCCGAGCGTCTCGACAGCGGCCAGGTCGCGCACCACGGCTCGCCTGCCGGCCATGCGGCGAGCTGCAAGCGCGAGACCGAGTGTGACCACGAGCGGGAGCGATTCGGGGACGGCGGCCACGACGAGCGCCACCGTCGCCAGCAGCATGACCTCCAAGGGCTCGCCGCGCGCCACGCCGAGGACGAGGACGACGGCGCTCAGCAGCACCGCTCCGACCGCGAGGTAGGCCGAGAGGCGAGCCATCCGCCTCTGCAGGGGCGTCGGCGCGCCGGGACGCCCCGTCATGCCGGCGATCCGGCCCACGGTGCTGCGCGCGCCGGTCGCGGTCACCCGGGCACGACCATGCCCGTGGACCACGACGGTTCCGGAGAAGAGAGCGCTCGGAGAATCCGTATCGCACGAAGGCAAGCCCCCACCCGCGGCCGGCCCCGGGTCCTCACGAGGGGACTTCGGCACCGGCACCGACTCCCCGGTGAGCATCGACTCGTCGGCCTCGAGACCGGCTCCGTCGACCAGCCAGGCGTCGGCCGGGACGAGGTCACCCTGCCGCAGCAGCATCAGGTCTCCGGGAACCAGCGTTGTCGACGGCACCTCGATCGCTCGCCCTGAGCGCTCCACCCACGCCCTCGGCTCGACGAGCGCCGAGAGCGCGCGCACCGACCGCTCGGCCTTGATCTCCTGCCGCAGGCCCATCGCGGAGTTGACGATGACGACCAGACCGATCACCGCGCTGTCCGTGTAGTCGCCGGTGACCAGGGTGAGACCAAGGGCGGTGAGCAGCACGAGCACCAGCGGCTCTCGCAGGCTGCGAACGAGCCGGCTGACCGCGGAAGGAGATGGTGGCGCCGGTACTTCATTGGGCCCGTGAAGGCGGAGCCGCACCTCGGCCTCGGACGCGGACAGACCGGGGAGGCCACCGCCGGGAGGCGGGCCCGAGCCGCGGTCGAGATGGAGGTCGGTCGGATCTCCCACGCGTGAGTGCATGCGCACCTCCTCTGCGGTCCCCGGACCTTCGGTCACACAGGGCCAGGAGTCCCGGCGTGAGCCGATGCGGGCCGCCTCTCCACCCTTCAGCCTTGGCCGGGCTCGTCCCTCGGACCAGGGCCGAAGGACCCGTCACATCGTGGAACGTCCCGGCCCGGCGACGCTCAGGTGCTGGCTGCCGAGAGCAGCTGACCACGTTCGTTCCTCCAGCGGGGGTGCCATTGGTCCCTGGTGCCGTCCTTGCGCGCGCAGGACGATGACACGATGACCACGCTCACCTTCCTCGGAGCCGCAGGGGCCGTCACCGGAAGCAAGTTCCTTCTCGAGGACGCCCACGGGCGCGTGCTCGTGGACTGTGGTCTCTACCAGGGCGAGCGGGAGCTGCGCCGCCTCAACTGGGAGGACCCCGGCGTCGAACCGGGCACGGTGTCGGACGTCGTGCTGACCCACACCCACCTCGACCACTGTGGCTACCTGCCGGCTCTCGTCCATCGCGGGTACACGGGGCCGATCTGGGCCACCACGGGGACGGCGGCCCTGGCGGACATCGTGCTGCACGACGCGGCCAAGCTCCAGGAGGAGGACGCTGCCGACGCGCGGGCAGGTGGGTTCTCCAAGCACGACCCGGCGCTCCCCCTGTACACGTGGGCCGACGCCGACGACACGATGCAGCTCATGCGGCCCTGCGAGTACGGAAAGCCGACGACGCTGCGATGCCAAGCCGAGGTCACGCTCGTCCGCGCGGGCCACGTTCTCGGGTCAGCCTCGGCGCACATCACCATGGGGAGCGCGAGCGTGCTGTTCTCCGGCGACCTGGGGCGTCCCACCCATCCCTTGCTCCTGCCGCGCGACCGACCACCGGCTGCCCGCACGGTGGTCGTGGAGTCGACGTACGGCGACCGCGTGCACGCCGGCGATGCCGGCGGCCACGAGGTACTCGCGGACGTGGTCCGTCGCACGATAGGTCGTGGTGGCTCCGTGCTCATCCCGGCGTTTGCCGTGGACCGCACCGAGCTGGTTCTGCTGGCCCTGGCCCGACTTCGTCAGCGCAACCTCATCCCGGATGTGCCCATCTACGTCGACAGCCCCATGGCTCTGGCGGCGCTGGAGGTCTACCGGCGCCCGGAGAACGAGGCGGAGCTACGTCCTGACGCCCTCTCGGCCCTGTCCGCCCTGTCCCGACTGCGCACCGCGCACACCGCTGAGGAGTCGAAGCGGCTCAACACCCCCGGCACGCCGTGCATCATCATCTCGGCGTCGGGGATGGCCACCGGCGGGCGCGTGGTCCACCACCTTCGCTCGCTGCTGCCCCATCCGCGCAACACCGTGGTCCTCACCGGCTACCAGGCAGCCGGGACTCGGGGGCGCCTCCTGCAGGAAGGCGCACGGGAGCTCAAGATGATGGGTCAGTACGTTCGCGTCCGCGCCGAGGTCGTCACCGACGAAGGCTTCTCGGTCCATGCGGACTCGCGCGAGCTGCTGCAGTGGCTCGAGGAGCTGCCGGACCCTCCTGAGGCCGTCTACGTCGTGCACGGCGAACCAGCGGCCAGCTCCGCTCTGGCCGAAACGATCGGCGGCAGGCTCGACTGCCCCGTCGTGGTGCCACGGCGTGGCGAGCGAGTGGTCGTCGACTAGCCAACAGTGTCCGGCAAACCCCGTACACGGGACGTTCGACCCCTGCGCCGGTCGTCGTGCGCAGCCAGGCTGGACGTGAGAGAGAGGAGCGGTGATGACCGAGTACCTGACCCCGGACCACACGCGCGAGAACGACGAGGACGAGCTCGAGCTGCGTCGGAGAGCCGTCAAGCGGCTCGAGGCCAAGCGCGGCCTGGCCGCACACGCGCTCGCGTACGTCACCGTCAACCTGTTGCTGGTCGCGCTCTGGTACGTCACCGGCGCCGCGTTCTTCTGGCCCGTGTTCCCGATCTTCGGATGGGGCATCGGGATGGCCTTCCACGCGTGGGACGTCCTGTCGCCCACACCCGGCCCGGAGCAGGTCGAAGCGGAGATGGAACGGCTGCGCCGGACCGAGCACAAGGGCTGACGGCGGCGCCCCGGAAGGAGGCACCATGTGGTGGAACGGCGGAGTCGGCTTCGGCATGAGCTGGGGCATGTGGCTCGTCATGATCCTCCCGGCCGTGGGGCTCGGCCTGCTCGCCGCCTACGTCGTGCAGCAGATCGTCGCCCGCGAACGTCCCGGTCGCGTCCCGCGTGAGCGCGGAGGTCAGGCCGGACCGGTTCGACGGCCCACCCCCACGCAGATCCTCGACGAGCGGCTGGCGCGTGGTGAGATCGACGCGGAGCAGTACCAGCAGGCGAAGCGCCTCATCAGCCAAGAGCACTGACTCGCCCGGCCCGTGGCCGCTGGGCACCCACGGTGAGACCGGAAGGACCAGCGGCGCCGTCACGTCGGCGTGCGGTGCGAGAAGGCGCGAGAAGGAGGCAGGACATGGCCCCACCAGCGGACCGGGCCGCGCTCCCCTCGACCATGCGGGTGTGGGAGGTCACCGGCCGAGGTGGCCCGCACCGGATCCGTCCGGTGGAACGTGCCGTACCCTCCCCCGGCGGGAACGAGGTCCTCGTGCGTGTTGCCGTGTGCGGCGTGTGCCGGACCGACCTTCACGTCTCGGACGGCGACCTCCCGGTGCACCGGCCCTCGGTCGTCCCCGGACACGAGGTGGTGGGGCGGGTGGTGCAGGTCGGTGCAGAGACGACCCGGTTCGTCATCGGGGACCGTGTGGGCATCGCGTGGCTTCGCGGCACCTGCGGCGAGTGCCGCTGGTGCCGCACAGGCTCCGAGAACCTCTGCGAAGCGGCGACGTTCACCGGCTGGGACGCCGACGGCGGATATGCCGAGTACGCCGTCGTGCCGGCCGCCTACGCGTACGACCTGCCGACGGGCCTGCCGGACGAGCAGGCCGCTCCCCTGCTGTGTGCGGGGATCATCGGCTACCGCTCACTGCGTCGGGCCGCCCTGCCCCCGGGAGGACGGCTCGGCATCTATGGTTTCGGCGCCAGCGCGCACCTCACGGCGCAGATCGCGATCGCTCAAGGCGCCGAGGTCCACGTCATGACGCGGGGCGAGGAGGCCCGCCGCCTGGCGCTCTCGTTGGGGGCGGCCTCGGCCGCAGGGGCGTTCGACGATCCGCCGGTTCCGCTCGACGCCGCCATCGTCTTCGCGCCCGCCGGAGAGCTCGTGCCGAGGGCGCTGGCCGCCCTGGAACGGGGTGGAACCCTCGCGCTTGCGGGCATCCACGTCACCGAGGTGCCACCACTCGACTACCAGACACACCTGTTCCACGAGAAGCGGCTGACCTCGGTGACGGCCAACACACGAGCGGACGGCGAGGAGCTGTTCCGCCTCGCTGCCGCCTTGTCGGTCCGTGCCGACGTGACTGCCTACCCCTTCGACGACGCGGACCGGGCCCTGGAGGACCTGTCGTCGGGTCGACTCACGGGTGTGGCGGTTCTGGACGTCGACCGCCAGGGCTCAGCCGGGACAGGACGGGCTCCATCTCAGCGTTAGCCGGTCACGGGCGACCTATCCTTGACCCGTGGAGTCGGAGACCGGGCATGGTCGCGGATCCTCGCCGTGGGGTGACGCGTTGTCGTTGCACGTCGACGACATCATGGAGGAGCTTCACTCCCGGGCGGAGGCTGCGCAACGGTCACGCGCCCAGTTCGAGGGACTCCTCGACGCCGTGACTGCCGTCAGCGAGGACCTCGACCTGTCGGAGGTCCTGGCGCGCATCGTCCGATCTGCGTGCGCCCTCGTCAACGCCCGTTACGGAGCGTTGGGCGTGCTGGGGCCCGACGGTGAGCACCTCATGGAGTTCATCACGCACGGTGTGAGCCCCGACGAGCGAGAGCGCATCGGGGATCCGCCGTCGGGACACGGCATCCTCGGCCTGCTCATCCGGGACCCACGTCCCCAGCGGCTGTCGGACATCGGCGCGCACCCCGAGTCCGTCGGTTTCCCACCGAACCACCCGCCCATGACGACCTTCGTGGGAACCCCGATACGGATCCGCGACGAGGTCTTCGGCAACCTCTACCTGGCGGAGCGCCAGGGTGACAAGGAGTTCACCGAGGGCGACGAGGCCATGCTCGTCGCGCTGGCGGGAGCTGCAGGGTTCGCGATCGAGAACGCACGTCTCTATGAGCGCAGTCGGCAACAGCGCTCGTGGGCCGAGGCCGTCAGCGAGCTGACGCGAGGCCTGCTGGAGGGTGAGGACGAGAACCTCGCGATGTCCGTTCTCGCCAAGGAGGTCCTCGCCCTCACGAAGGCCGAGGTGTGTCTGGTGGCGCTGCGCGACGAGGAGAGCGCCCCGACGCGTGTGCGCGCTGTGCAGCACCGACGCGGCGCGGGGAAGTCGCCTGGGGAGGTGCCCCCCGAGGAGGGGCCGTCGGCACGGACCGACCTGCCGCCCATGGAGAGCTGGGAAGGCTGGTCGGAGGTCCTGGGCAGCGGGCTGAACCTGCTCATTCCTCAGGGCGGGGACAAGGGTCCCGCTGGACGCTTCCCGGTGTACCTCGCGAAGCTGGTGGGACGCACGGCGAGCGGGCCGACGGCCGTCGTGCCGTTCTCCACCGGCCGCGGCGACATCGGTCACCTTGCGGTGCAGTGGCAGCCAGGACAGGAGGACGCCGCCTCGACCGCGCTGCCCGGCTTGGCCACGTTCGCGCAGCAGGTGGCCCTCGGGCTGGTGGCCGCGCGGGCCCAGCACGACCGGCAGCTGCTCGCCATGCTCGAGGACCGGGACCGCATCGCCCGGGACATGCACGACCACGTCATCCAGCGCCTGTTCGCCACGGGGCTGTCCCTCCAGGCGGCGGAACGGCTCGCCGTGCATCCGGTCGTGAGGTCGCGGCTCGACGAGGCCGTGAACAGCCTGGACGAGGCGATCAAGGACATCCGCTCCACCATCTTCGAGCTCCGCTCCCCGACCCAGGACCGAACGCTGCACGAAGAGCTGCAGGAGATCGTGCGGTCTGCCGGGGTGAGCCTGGGGTTCACCCCGACCCTGGAGCTCGCCGGCGGCCCTGAACCGGACGATGCCGGGCTGCGCGGCGACCTTCTCGCCGTCGTCCGGGAGGCCCTGGCCAACGTGTCGCGGCATGCCCAGGCCGGTTCGGCCTCGGTCGTCGTCACCTTCGGGACCTCGCTGTCCGTCACGGTCACCGACGACGGGGTCGGTATCGGTACCGACGACCGGCGCAGTGGTCTGGCGAACCTGGGCCAGAGGGCTGCAGCTCGATCCGGCACCTTCCACGTGTCACCCTCCGAGCCGCGGGGAACCGAGCTGGTCTGGACCGTCCCGCTGTGAACCGGGAGAAGCAGGACTTTCGCACCTACCCCGGACGACCCGTGCGCCCTAGTCTCGACCTTCCCGTGCAGGACCGTCGACGAGCGAAAGGTGGGCCTCAATGACGATCAAGGTGTTCCTCCTCGACGACCACGAAGTGGTGCGGCGAGGCCTGCGGGAACTGCTCGAGGAGACGCCGGGCTTCCAGGTCGTCGGCGAGTCCGGGCTCGCGAGGGAAGCCGCCCGGCGGATCCCTGCCATCCGGCCCGACGTCGCCGTGTTCGACGTGCGCCTCCCGGACGGCTCAGGCATCGAGGCCTGCCGCAACGTCCGCTCCATCGACCCGACGATCGCCTGCCTCATCCTCACCTCGTTCGCCGATGACCAGGCCCTGACCGCTGCGGTCCTGGCCGGCGCGGCAGGCTTCGTGCTCAAGGACATCAAGGGGAACGGCTTGGTGGAGGCGATCCAGCGGGTTGCGGCCGGGGAGAACCTTCTCGACACACCGCGTGTCGACCGCCTGCGTGACAGCTGGAGGCGGGGACAGGAGACCGACCCTCGACTGAGGGCACTCAGCCCTCAGGAGCGCCGCATCCTCGACCACCTCGCGCGGGGGATGACGAACCGCCAGATCGGCGAGGACATGTCGCTCGCCGAGAAGACCGTCAAGAACTACGTCACCTCGGTGCTGTCGAAGATGGGCCTGGAGCGACGCACCCAGGCCGCCGTCTACGTCGCGACCCACCAGCCGCCGGAACGTGCGGGCTGACGGGCTCCGCGCGGGTCCACGGGCTCGCAGGGTGGCTCGGTCCTGGCTCGGTCCTGGCTCGGCGGGGACGACGAGGGATGACGACGAGGGATGCCGCCGGGACCTCCGGGTTCCCACTGGAGAACCGCGGTTCGCTTCGGCGGCATACCTGTGACGTACTCCGTCAGCAGGCCATCAGCCCGACGACGTAGCCCCGGGCCCGGAGCCGCGGGATGAGGATGTCCAGTGCGGCGACGGTCTGGGAGCGGTCTCCCCCTCCGTCGTGCAGCAGGATCCTCGAGCCGTCCCGCACCGCGGCCAGGACCCGGTTGA
>NZ_JBPGXG010000150.1:0-10550 GCF_056755255.1 Monashia sp. HAY1-5C
TCGAACGACGGCGTCCGCCGGCTCACGGCCGGTCCGGCGTGAGCGAGGATGGGGTCGTGGACGCACATGCCTGGGACGAGCGGTACGCGGCGAGCGAGCTCGTCTGGTCGGTGGAGCCCAACCGGTTCGTCGCCGAGATCGTCGGGCCGCTCACGCCCGGCACCGCCCTCGACGTCGCGGCCGGCGAGGGCCGCAACGCGATCTGGATGGTGCAGCAGGGCTGGAGCGTCGTCGCCACTGACTACTCGCAGGTCGCCGTGGACCGGATGCGCACCCGGGCTGCCGACCTGCTCGGCGACGACGCATCGCGCCTGACGCCGCTCGTCGCCGACGCGACGACGAGCGCGCCGGGGGAGCCCGCCTCCTACGACCTCGTGCTCTTCTCCTACCTGCAGCTGCCCCGAGAGCCGATGCGCGCCGCCTTCTCGGCCGGCGTCGCGGCGGTGCGCCCCGGGGGTCATGTCGTCGTCGTCTGCCACGCGGGCCGCAACCTCACCGAGGGCTGGGGCGGCCCGAGCGCCCGCGAGGTGCTCCACGACCCCGACGAGGTGCTCGACCTCGTCGACGGGCTCCCCGTCGAGGCGGTCCGCTCGGGCATCAGGGTGCGGCCGGTGCAGACCGAGGACGGCCCGCGCGAGGCGCTCGACACCGTCGTCGTGCTGTCCCGGACCTGAGCAGGGACGCCCCGGGCGCGAGGCCGACCCCCGCCTCAGCTGGCCGGCTCAGCGACGTCCGTACCTCTTGTGCACCGCCTGCCGGCTGACGCCGAGGGCATCGGCGATCTCGGCCCAGGCCAGGCCGGCGACCCTGGCGCGCCGGACGACGGCGGCCTCGGTCCGGTCCGCAGCCCGTCGCAGCTCCCGCGCCGCCGCCAGGGCCACCCGTGGGTCGTCGTCACCCGTCGCGAGCGCGGTCCGCACCACGTCGTCCACCTCCACCCGTCCACCCCTTTGCGTCAACCTGCGTTGACGACGCTACGCCCGCTCGGCCAAGGCGTCAACCATGGTTGACGCCGATCCGGGGGTATGGACGCGCGTCGCGCGCCGGGGCACCATGGAGGAGCATCGAGGGGGTCGACATGGACGTTCAGACCGGGACCGAGCAGGTCGCGCCCGACCGCGGCGCGGACGACGCCGTGATGCCGGCCGGCCCGTCGACGGCCATCGCACCCGCGGACGGTCTTGCCGCCCACCTCGAGCGCGTCCGGGCGCACCGGGCCGAGCTGCGTGAGTCGGTGACCGCCGTCGGTGCGGCCCTCGAGTCCCCCCTGGCCCGCGGCGGGATGTGGCGTGAGCGGGTCCGGGCCGCCCTCGCCGAGCTGGCCCACGACTTCGACGACCACGTCCTGCTCACCGAGAGCAGCGGCGGCGCCTACGACCGTGCGGCGCACGCCGCCCCCCGACTGGCCGGGGTCGCCGGCCGGCTGCGGGCGGAGCACCCGGAGCTGCGCGACTGCATCCACGGCTACCTCGCCGTCCTCGAGCACGGCGGGACGATGGCCGACCTGCCGGTCTTCCGCGAGGAGGTCGGCGATCTCGTCGCGCGGCTCGTGCGCCACCGGAGCAAGGGCGACGACCTGCTCCACGAGGCCTACGACGTCGACCTCGGCGGCTCCGACTGAGGCGACCTACCTGCTTGGGAGAGTCTGCGGGAAAGCCCGTTCCGATACGCCGCCGGGTATCATCGTGGCGTTCCCGTCCTCGAGGAGGTCGCCCATGGAGCTCGACGCCGAGGAGATGAAGGCCGTCGTCAAGCGGCTCAACCGTGCCCAGGGCCAGATCGGCGGCATCGTGCGGATGATCGAGGAGGGCCGAGACTGCCAGGACATCGTCACGCAGCTCGCCGCCGTCTCCAAGGCCCTGGACCGCGCCGGGTTCGCCGTCATCGCGCTCGGCCTGCGCCAGTGCCTCGCCGACCCGGACAACGGCGAGATGGACGTCGAGACGATGCAGCGGCTGTTCCTCTCGCTGGCCTGACACCCGCCGATATCCGGTGGCCGGGCGTGGTCGGCCCCAGCAGGATGTCCGGCATGGCCCTGCAGCTCTCGCACACGACCGTCAACGCCCTCGACGCCCATGCCCAGTCGGTCTGGTGGGCCGACCTCCTCGGTTACCACGAGGACCCCGCCGACCCGAACGAGCCGGGCCACGAGGAGTGCATGATCTCCTCGCCGGACGAGTCGCACCGGCTCCTGTTCATCGAGGTCGAGGACGCCAAGCAGGTGCGCAACCGCGTCCACCTGGACCTGCGCCCCACCGACCGCCCGCGCGACGACGAGGTCGCCCGCGTCGAGGGGCTCGGTGCGACCGTCGTCCAGGACTGCCGCACCCCGGACGGCCGCGGCTGGGTCGTCATGGCCGACCCGGAGGGCAACGAGTTCTGCATCCTGCGCAGCGACGCCGAGCGGCGCGCCGCCGGCGACCTCTGACCGCGAGCGGTCGGCGACCTCTGACCGCGAGCGGTCGGCGACGCGTCAGCCCAACGGCCGCTCGAGGTCGGCCGGCTCGAAGCGCGGACGCAACGCGAACCCGGACACGCCGTCGCTGCTCGTGCGGGACGCGAGCACCTGGTGCAGCTGGATCTCGTTGCGCTCGAAGGAGAGTCGCGACCCGGCCAGGTAGAGTCCCCAGACGCGCGCCGTGCCGAGACCCGCGAGCTCGACGCACCGGTCCCAGTGCTTGGAGAGGTTGGCGTTCCAGGCTCCGGTCGTGCGGGCGTAGTGCTCGCGCAGGTTCTCGTGGTGGCGGACCTCGAAGCCCTCGTCCTCCATGACGCGCACGATGTCGCCCGAACCGGTCAGCTCGCCGTCGGGGAAGACGTACTTGTTGATGAAGCCGCGGACGGGAAGACCTGCATGGCGGTTGTCCGGCCGGGTGATGCAGTGGTTGAGCAGCCGGCCCTCGTCGCGCAGCCGCTCGCGCAGGAAGCGGAAGTAGGACGGGTAGTTGCGCACCCCGATGTGCTCGGTCAGCCCGATCGAGCTGATGGCGTCGAAGCCGCGCTCGGTGACGTCGCGGTAGTCGCAGTGCCGCACCTCGGCGCGCTCGGCCAGGCCCTCGGCGGCGATGGCCCGCTGCGCCCACGAGGCCTGCTCGCGCGAGAGCGTGACGCCGAGCGCCGTGACGCCGTAGTGGCGTACCGCGTGGCGCACCATGCCGCCCCAGCCGCAGCCGACGTCGAGCAGCCGCATGCCGGGCCGCAGCCCGAGCTTCTGGGCGACGAGGTCGTACTTGTAGGCCTGGGCCTCCTCGAGCGAGGCCGTCTCGGAGGGGTAGCACGCGCACGTGTACGTCATCGAGGGCCCGAGCACGAGCTCGTAGAAGTCGTTGGAGACGTCGTAGTGGTGGTGGATCGCCTCGGCGTCGCGGGCCCGGCCGTGGCGCAGCCCGTGCGCCAGCCGGCGCAGCTGACCCGGCGCCTCCTCGGGCGGGATCGGCGGCACGTGCGGGCGGTTCGCGCCGATGAGCCTGACCAGCTCGAGCGCGTCGCGGGCGCCGGGCCGCCGGGGGTGCAGGCCCTCGCCGAGCACGCGCAGCACCTCGTAGGGGTCGCCCTCGTCGATGCCGTCGATGACGAGCTCGCCGAGGAGGTAGGCCCGGGCCAGACCGAGGTCCCCGGGGGCCGTCACGAGATGGTTGAGGGCCTCGGGGCCGGTCAGCCGGACGACGAGCCCGTCGGGGCTGCCCCCGCTCGACCCGTCCCACGCGACGACCCGAACCGGCGCGTCCGCACCGTAGATCCGGTCGAACGCCTCGCCCACCGTCAGCGTCGTCATCCTGCTCGCACCGCCTTCTCGTAGAGGGTCGGGAGCCGACCCGCGGGGTCGTACCTGTTCTTGGCCTCCGTGTAGGCCGGGCCGCCGTAGAGGCGCGCGAAGGTCGCCTCGTCGTAGTAGGCGTCCGAGTAGAGGGACTTGTGGCCGCCGAGGCGCGTCACCTCGTCCTCGATGCGGCGGTTGACGTCGCCGTCGGACGCGCCGGGCTCGATCGGGACCGTCGACCAGAACCCGACGTTGACGTAGGGCTCACCCCGACGCATGGGGTAGAGCGGCCACGGCGTCGGCTCGGCGTCGGAGCGGCCCGGTGCGTCCGCGTCGGCGTCCGCGTCGGCGTCGGCGTCCGCGTCGCGCACCGACGCCTGGACGTCGCTGTCGCGCAGGCGGATCGGGCACAGCCACACCGGCTCGATCGGCACCTCGCGCAGGAACCAGTCGAGGAACTCGGCCGTGCGCGCGAGGGGGATCTCGACGTCCTGCACGACGCGCTCGCGCGGGGGCAGCCCCCGGAGCCGGTCGAGCCGGGCCATCGGGCGGTAGCGGTTCTCCAGGGCGACGATCTTCCAGTACACGTCGCTGCGCAGCAGGTGCCGGGGCCAGAGGCGGCGCACGGTCGGGACCTGGGCCCCGAAGGCCCGGCTGCACCAGAACCAGTCGGTGTCCCAGCGCCAGAGGTAGTCGTGGGCCGACAGCACGTCGGTGCGCCGGTGCTGGATCGAGCGGTAGTAGACCTGCTCGCCGGTGTAGTCGCTGGGTCGCGCGCCGTGCGGCACGTCGTCGGACCACCGGCCGAACGTCAGGTACGCCTCGCGCGGGCCGAACACGACGCCGTCGACGAAGTCGACCCGCTCGCCGGACCACACAGCGTCCGCCATGACGGTGCCGACCGCGTCGACGAGCGCCTCGACGCCGTCGAACCGCACGTGCCGCAGCAGGACCCACGGGTGCGCCTGCTCGAGCTCGATGACGAGGTCGAGCACGTAGCCGAGGGACCCGTAGGAGTTGGGGAAGGTGCGGAACAGCTCGGCGTGCTCGCCCTCGGGGGTGGCGGTCACTACCTCGCCGGCCCCCGTGAGGACCCGCATCTCCCGGACCGACTCGTGCGGGAGCCCGTTGCGGAACGAGGCCGCCTCGATGCCGAGCCCGGTGACGGCCCCGCCGATGGTGATGGTCCGCAGCTGCGGCACGACGAGCGGCACGAACCCGTGCGGCAGCAGCTCGTCGACGAGCTGCTCGTAGGTCGTGAGGCCCCCGACCCGCGCCGTCTGCGCCTCCGGGTCGACCTCGACGACACCGGTCAGGCCGGACAGGTCCAGACCCGGCGCCCCGGTCGGGGTGCGGGGTCGGAAGAGGTTGGACGTGCGCTTGGCCAGGCGCACCCGTGCGCCCGGCGGGATGGCCGCGTACGACCGCCGGGCGGCCTCGACGGCACGCTCGTGGTCGCGCCGCCGCTCGCTCGGTGCGGGACGCAGTGCCGGGGCGGTGACCTGACCGGTTGCCACGGTCCTACTCAAGCATGCTCGCGGGCCACGTGGCAGTCAGGCGCGTTCCCGTGTCGTCCCTCGGTCGTCACTCGCGGGCGAGGAGCGTGACGCCGAGGCCGACCATCATCGTGCCGCCCGCCGCACCGAGCCGGTCCAGGCGGGTCGGCTTGCGCGCGAACCAGTCGCGGGCCTTCGAGGCGGCCAGCGCCCAGACGCTGTCCGAGCACACCGCCATCGCCCCGAAGACGACGCCGAGCACCGCCATCTGCAGGCCGACGTGGCCCGCCGCGGTGTTGGTGAACTGCGGCAGGAAGGCGACGAAGAACAGGATGGTCTTGGGGTTGGTGACGCCGACGACGAACCCGACGCGCAGGGCGTGTCCGCGCTTGGCCGCGACCTGGGCCTCGAGCGCCTCACGCGCCTCGGCGCGGTGGCGGATCGCCTGGATGCCGAGCCAGATGACGTACGCCGCACCGGCGACCTTGACGACGCCGTAGGCGGTGGTGCTCGCGGCGACGACGGCCCCCAGGCCCACCGCGACGAGCAGCACCTGCGTCGTGACGCCGAGGGCGTTGCCGACGACCGACAGCAGCGCCTCGCGGCGGCCGACGGTCAGGGCTCGGCCGATGGTGAACAGCAGGCTCGGGCCCGGCACCTGGATGAACAGGAGCGAGGCGACGAGGAAGGCGATCCACTGGCTGGAGCTGGGCACCGACCCAGTGTGGGCCCGGGGCACCGATAACGACATGCGTTTTCCGCGGGCCGGACACTAGCGTCGGGCGCCATGACCGCACCCGCGCCGGACCGCACCGACCCGCCGCTCGCCGCCGACGAGGCGACCACCCTCCTCGCCTTCCTCGACTACCACCGCGACACCCTGCGCCGGAAGACGGCGGGTCTCACCGCCGAGCAGCTCGCGACCCCGCACCGGCCGTCGACGCTGACGCTCGGCGGCCTGCTCAAGCACGTCGCGCTCAACGAGGCCAGCTGGTTCGGACGGGTGCTGCACGGCCGGCCGATGGGCCAGCCGTGGGACTCCGCCGACTGGGACGCCGACCCGGACTGGGAGCTGACCTCGGCCGCGGACGACAGCCCGGAGGAGCTGCACCGGCTCATGGACGAGGCCGTCGGGACCGCCCGACGCCACATCGACGAGGCGCTCGCCGCGGGAGGCCTGGACCGGCTGTCGGTCGTGTCGTCGCACAAGGAGGGCCGCCAGTTCAGCCTGCGCTGGATCATCCTGCACATGATCGAGGAGTACGCCCGGCACAACGGCCACGCCGACCTCATCCGCGAGTCGCTCGACGGCGTCACCGGGGAGTGAGGCGGCGAGCCGCCCGTCAGGCCGATGCCGCCCGTCAAGCCGACGCCGCGCGGCGGAGGCAGAAGCGTTGGAGCGGCTCCGTGGGCAGCACGTCGGCGAGGTCGCGGTAGCGGGTGGCCGCGGAGGCGCGCCGGCCGGTGCGCCACTCGACGTCGGCCAGGGCGAGGGCGGCGTCACGGCTCGCGTAGGCGGGTGCCGCCTCTGCGAGGAGGGTCAGCTCGCGCTCGACGTCGCTCAGGGACGGCGCGTCACCCACGGCGTCGGCGCGTCCGGCGAGGTGGGCGTGCGCGGTGGCGGCCAGGCGCGCGACACGGACTGCGGGGGAGGGCCAGCGCTCCTCGAGCGCGCCGTAGAGCTGGACGATGCGGGGCCAGTCCGTCGCGTCGAACGTCGGTGCCGCCGTGTGCAGCCCGGCGATCACGGCCTCGATCGCAAAGCGTCCGTCGCCGCGGGTGGCGGCCGTGGCGTCGTCGAGCCCGGCCGCGACGAGGGCCCGGTCCCACCGGCGGCGGTCCACCTCGTCGAGGGCCAGGCCGGTGCCGTCCGCGTCGAGGCGACCGGGCCGGCGCGCGAGGCCCAGCCGGATGACGGCGCGCAGCCCCCGGACCTCGGGGTCGCCCGGGTGCTCGGCGACGAGCGCGTCGGCGATGGACAGGGCCTGGCGGCCGGTGTCCGCGAGGGCGTCGGCGGGGTCGAGGACGGTGCGGTGCGCGACGGTGAACATCCCGGACACGCAGGCGAGGACCACCGGCAGGCGGCGGTCCCGCTCGCTGGCGTCGGGCACGTGGAAGGTTCCCCGTGCGTCCGTCAGGGCCTTCTTCGCGCGGGTCAGCCGGGCCGCGGCCGCGGTGTCCTGGACCCCGAGGTGGCCGGCGATCTCGGGGACGGTGAGACCGCAGACGACGCGAAGGGCGAGGACCATGCGCGAGGCGGGCGACAGCGCCTCGTCGCAGGCGACGTAGAGCAGGGCGAGGCGGTCGTCGAGCCCCTCGCGGGCCAGGTCGTCGGTGTCCATGGCGGTGTGGTCGGCGGCGGCGTGCTGCGCGGTCGGGTCGGCCTCGGGACGCTCCTGCGGCGTGACGAGCTGCGGTGTGAGGCGGTCCAGCGCGGCGCGTCGACGCGTGTCGTCGAGCCAGGCCCGCTTGGCCACGGTCGTGCACCAGGCCGTCCACGAGTCGATGGACCTGCCGGTGCGCTCCTCGTGCTCGGCCGCGCGGGCGACCGCCTCGGCGGCGTACTCCTCCGCGTCGTCGAGGCTGCCGGTGAAGGAGGCGAGGGCGCGCACGACGCGCGGCCACGCCTCCTCGAACTCACCCGGCGCGAGCGGCACTCACATCCCTGTCGGGAAGACCTTGCGCCACTCGACGTGCCCCTCCGACGGCACGAGTGCCGCGATCCGGCGGGCGGTGTCCTCGTCGTCCGTCTCGACGAGGTAGAAGCCGGTGATGACCTCGGCGGTGTCGGTGAACGGGCCGTCGGTGTAGACGGCGTCCTCGGCCTTCCGGTCGCCGGAGCCGGGGGTCACGGTGCCCCCGTACCGCGAGTTCTGCAGGGCCGCGCCGCCGACGATGCGGGCGCCCATCCGGGCGACGGCCTCCTGGAAGGCGCGGTGCGCGGGGAACGACCCCTCGGCCTGGGCGGGGGCCTCCGCTGGGGCCTCGACGGTCGCGACGGCGGCGCCGCTCATGCTGCCCGTGCCGCTCGTGCCGCCCGTCGTGCCGGAGGGGGCGGACGGGTCCTTGTCGGCCGGGGCGCTCGAGTCCGGGGCCCCGGCGAGGAAGGCGTCGGAGTCCCAGTCGGGCTCGTGGATCAGGTAGGCGTACGTGTCGGTCATGGTGGGCTCCTCGTCGGTGCGGATGCGTGACGACCCTCGTCACATCATGCTGACGAACTCGACTCGGCGGAATCGACACGAGCCGTGGAGAAGTCTCCGGCCGTTCAGGCGCGCAGCTTCTGCAGGCGGGCGGCGAGGGACTCGCGCCGGTGGGCGTTGCCGTCGAGGGCGAGGTAGCGCTCGGCGAAGCGCTGCAGGAGGGCGTCGTCGAGGCGGCGGACCGCGCCGGGCGGGTACTTGTAGCCCATCCGCTCGGTGAGGTCGGCGCCGTCGTCGGGTCCGAGCACCTCCCTGAGCTGGTCGACGGACGTCACGCCGAGCTCGAGCAGCAGCCCCGAGATCCAGGTGTAGTGGTCGGCGCGGGACCAGCCGGCGTCGGTGTACCGGTGGGCGAGGAACTTGGCGAGGTCCTGCGCCGCGATGCCGGGGGCCGGGCGCTCGCCGGTGTCGGCCGGACGCGTCGGCAGCACCTTCTGCAGGCGCCCGCGGATGGCGGAGAACTCCCGGTCGGCGAGCTCGATGAGCCCGGCGGCGAGGGTGAAGCGGCGGTCGAGGTCGCTCGCGTGCTCCTCGGGGACGCTGCCCTTGTAGCGGATGTCGTGCTCGAACTCGGCCCAGGCGTGCTGCAGGACGGTCCGCACCTGGACCGACGCGTTCTGCCGGCCCAGCGACTCGTACTCACGGGGCACCGTGCGGCTCGCGTCGATGCCGACGAGCAGGTGCCGGCTGGCGTACCCGAACCGGCCCGAGCGGGCGGTCTCCTTGCCGAGATCGCGGTCGTCGAGGACGGCGAGCTCCTCCGCGAGCAGCTCGGCGACGGCTGTGACGTCGTCGGGCACGTAGGTGATGACGCGGACCCCGACGCCGTCGGTGATGTCCTCGAGCGGGTCGGGGTGGACGAGGCGGCCGTCGCGCCGTCGCTCGGCCTTGGCGGCGAAGGACTCGACGCTCTTGGTCCGCCCGGTGACGCTGAGGTAGTTGATGCCGGCGTCGTCGAGCAGGTCGCGCACGAGCTCGATGAACCGGTGCGTGGCCACCTCCAGCGCGGGCCGCCGCGCGGCGTACTCCTCGACGGCGGCGCGGATCTGCGGCGACGAGGCGGCCACCACCGCCGCGGCCGCAGCGGTGTCGTCGCTCGGGGCGGTCGCGGCGTTCGTGTCGGTGGCGTCGTTCGTGTCGGTGGCGTCGGTGGCGTCGGTGGCGTCGGCAGCGCCGGGGGCGTCTCCCGGGTTCGGGTTCGTCGGGGACATGCCGCCATCCTGCCCTGCCGGAGCGCCCGGAGCGCGCGGGCCACGACGGTCGTGCACCCAGGGCACCCGGTCGGTCGGGCCCCAGCCGTAACGGGCACCCCAGTGGCCCGGGACCAGCGCGCTGTCGGTCACGCCGTGGGCCGGGAACGCGCGGCCCGCGTCGTCGCGGTGCACGATCGCGCCGTCGAGGAACCATTCCTCACACCGGTTCGGGCTGCGGTCGACGTCGCGGCCGGGCAACTGGTCCGGTCGCGGCCGGCACGGGAAGTCGTGCGAGGGCACGATCCGGAACCCGAGCACCCGGAAGAGCCCGATGGCATCCCCCAGGCTGATCCCGAGGTCGCCGGCCTCGAGGCGCCCCACCCGCGACCGAGGGACCTGCAGCCAGCTCGCGAGCTGCCGCTGGCTGAGCCGGTGCACCCGACGGACGTGTCGCAGGGCGTCGCCGAACGCCTCGGCACCGAGGTCGAGGGGACTGCCGACGGGGCTCGCGGGGCGCGGGCTGCTGGAGCTCATGTCCGTACCCTGACGCGGGCCTGAGCTGGCCACCCTTGGGCTCGGCCCGGCCTGTGGACGCCATGAGGTGACCAAGGAGGATGTGGACGACGGCATGGCGGCTGGCAGCGACCCGAACCTTCGCCACGTGCCTGTGTACCGCACCCGCGGCGAGTCGGAGGTGCCCCTCCGGCCGCTCAGCATTGCTCCGCGTGCCGAGCCATGGTGGTGAGGGGGCGGTTGCCGGGCAGGGCGAAGGGCGAGCGGAGCGGTTCCGGGAGTTCCCCCGGGCGCTCAGCATTGCTCCGCGTGCCGAGCCATGGTGGTGGAGGGGGTTGCAGGGCAGGGGGACTGTCTCTTATACACATCTGACGCTGCCGACGACGGA
>NZ_JBPGXG010000151.1:0-10423 GCF_056755255.1 Monashia sp. HAY1-5C
CAGTGGTACTGCCACCTCTTCGCGCGGGAGCAGCCCGACCTCAACTGGGACAACGAGGAGGTGCGCCAGTACTTCCTGGACACCCTGCGCTTCTGGGCCGACCGAGGCGTCGACGGCTTCCGCATCGACGTCGCGCACTCCCTCGCGAAGGACCTCTCCCACCCGCTGCGCAGCCAGCCGAACCTCGATGGCCTGCTGCCCCTGGACGGCTCGGACCCGCTCTACGACCGTGACGAGGTCCACGAGATCTACCGCTCGTGGCGCAAGGTGTTCGACGAGTACGACCCGCCGAGGATGGCCGTCGCCGAGACGTGGCACCCCGCCTCCAGCCGCACCTACCTGTACGCCCGCCCGGACGAGCTCGGCCAGATCTTCGACTTCTCCCTGCTCAAGGCAGAGTGGCACCCCGACCAGTTCAAAGCCGTCATCACCCGCTCCATCCAGGAGCACGCCGACGTCGGGGGAGCACTGACGTGGGTGCTCTCCAGTCACGACGTGCCACGTCATGCCACCCGGTACGCGCTGCCCATCGGAACCGACCTCGACGCGTGGCTGCGCAGCGACGGCAAGCACTTTCCGCTCGATCCGCAGACTGCCGCACGCCGAGCGCGCGCCGCGACCGTCATGATGCTCGCCCTGCCGGGGTCTGCCTACCTCTACCAGGGGGAGGAGCTCGGGTTGCTCGAGGTCGCCGACCTGCCGACGGCGGCCCTGCAGGACCCCGTCTACGAGCGCACCGGTCACCGCCTCAAGGGCCGCGACGGATGCCGGGTCCCGATCCCCTGGACGCCGACGGGACCATCGTTCGGCTTCGGCAGCAACGGGTCCTGGTTGCCACAGCCGCATTGGTTCACCGACCACGCGGCCTTCTCCCAGCGGGGCGTTCCCACCAGCTCGCTCGAGCTCTATCGAAGAGCGCTGACGCTGCGTCGTGACCTTGCGCGATGCGAGGACTTCCGGTGGACCCAGACCGGCGACCCACAGGTGCTGTGCTTCGCTCGCTCCGATCGGTGGCACTGCGCCATCAACTTCTCGGCACACCCGACCACCGTTCACGGGCGGCTCATCCTGAGCAGCGAGATACACGGAAACCCCTCCGCGCCAACGACGTTCACCCTCGCTCCGGAGTCCGCGGCCTGGTTCGAGCCTCTGCCCCCGCCGTAGCGCGCCCTGGTCACGTCCTCGAGCGTGTGGACCCGCACCTGCGACCAGTCAGGCGAACACCTGGACCCCAGCTCGTTCGCCCACGAACGCCCACACGGTGCCCCGGCCTCTCCACTCAGATTGCGGCTTGCCGGGGACAGGGCGCAGGTACGTTGGGTAGATGCAGACCATCAATCTTGGAAGGGCGGATGGGCTGCCGCCGGTGGATTGGGACGCGGTTGTTGCCAAGCTCGACGCGGGTTCGGCGCCGGCTCCCGACGCAGCGAACACGCGGACGACGTGGCTGTGCACCATCAACGAGGACGGCAGTCCACACGTGACCGCCGTCGGTGCGGTCTGGGTGGACGGCGCGTTCTGGTTCCAAACTGGCGGCGGTACGCGCAAGGGCCGCAACGTCGCGCGCGATCCTCGGTGTTCTGTTGCGGTGTCGATCCGTGACGCGGACGTGGTGATCGAGGGTGTCGCAAACCGGGTGACCGAGCCGGGCCAAGTGGCACGCATCGCGAAGGCCTGGGCGGACAGCGGTTGGCCGGCGGAGCCCGACGAGAGCGGGTCGGGCATCACCGCGCCGTTCAACGCGCCGTCCCAAGGACCGCCGCCGTGGAACGTCTATCGCATCGAGCCCCGCTCGGCCACGGTGGTCCTCGCGACGGAACCGGGCGGCCTGACCCGCTTTCAGTTCTGAAGCGTCACCGCCGAGGTTGACCATCTTGCGGGACGGGCATGCCTTGGCTGAGTGCGTCACTTCTCGTCGTCAGGGCGTACAGCGGCCAGAGCCGTCCCCGCGATGCTGCGCCGTTTCCGCCACGCCGTGCCAGGACACGCGCGTCGCACACGAGGCCAGGTGATCGCGGACCGGCAGTCTCGCCAGTGGGCGACAATGCTCGGTGTCGATCCTCTTCCGGTTGGAGGCCTGGTCGTGCCGCTCAGCGATTTTCCCGTCAGAGCGTCCATCGCGGTGTCTGACATCGGACGCGCCATCGCGTTCTACGAAGGCCGACTGGGCCTGCGGGCGGTGGAGTCAGGCCCCAGCGCGACGATCCCGGACGGCAGCCGCGTGTACGCCTGCGGTGGCGGCTGCCTGCTCAACGTGTACCAGTCGGCAACAGCGGGAATGTCGTCGGCGACTGTGGCCACGTGGTACGTCGACGATCTGGCCCGGGTGGTCGACGAACTGGCGGCGGTCGGTGTCGAGATGGTCCGGTACGACGAGTACGAACATGACGCGAACGGGATCGGCCCTCGAGCCGGTGGCGGTCACATCGCGTGGTTCCAGGACCCCGACGGCAACACGTTCGCGATCGAGGCCAGCGCCTGAGGCCCCAGCGCGAGGGCCCGCGGGTTCCGGCCCGTGCCAAGACGCCGCCTCCCCCGCAGCTGCGCTGCTACCGGCCCGAACCGGTCGATCAGTGCAACGCGACATGGCCGACCCATTTGACTTCAACTTTGATTGAGGTTCGAGGGTGGTAGCTGAACGGGCGGGCTCCGCCGCCTGTGACCCGAGAGTTAGGGGACGAGCGATGCGCGCAGTTCGGGTAGCCGAGTTCGGAGGACCCGAGGTCCTGGTGCCTGTGCAGATGCCAGATCCCGTGGCCGAAATCGGGGAGGTCGTCATTCGGGCCGAGGCCATCGACACCATCTACCTCGAGACGCAGATCCGCGGCGGCTGGGGCGAGGCGTTTGGGATCGAGCCACCGTACGTGCCGGGCGGCGCGGCCGCCGGGACGGTGGTGTCGGTGGGCCCTGGCGTGGATCTGTCATGGGTGGGTCGTCAGGTCCTGGCCGGGGCCGGGACCAGGGGGACGTACGCCGAGCTGGTCCGCACCAGCATCGATCGGCTGGTGCCCGTGCCGCACGGTCTCGGCGTGCGGCCGGCGGCTGCCTTGGCCCACGACGGCGTGACCGCCATGGGAATCCTGGAGGGGCTGACGATCAAACCGAGCGACCGGGTACTCATTCTGGGTGCGGCGGGCGGCATGGGGACTCTGCTGGTCCAGCTTGCACACGCAGCGGGTGCTCAGGTCGTGGGGGCCGCCCGCGGGCCGGAGAAGCTGGATCTCGTCAGTCGACTGGGCGCCGACGCGGTGGTCGACTACTCCGGCGACACCTGGCGTGAGCACGTACTCGAGGCCCTCGGCGGGCTGCCCGTCGACGTGTTGCTTGACGGGGTCGGAGGCGAACTAGGGACCGAGGCGTTCGAGCTGGTGGCCCACGGTGGCCGCGCATCGGTCCATGGCGCAGCGAGCGGCGGCTTCGCCGAGCTCGATCCTGCGGATGTCGAGGCACGGGGCATTGTGGTGCGGGGCATCGCCGGCCTGCAGTTCGAGCCGGCAGACATGGTTCGGCTGGCCACGAGCGCACTCGCGAAGGCAGCGGCCGGTCGACTGTATCCGTCGATCGGGCGGGAGTTCCCTTTGTCCGAGGCAGCCGATGCGCACCGGGCGATCGAAGCTCGTGCGGTCCCCGGTAAGTCTCTGCTCATCCCATAGGCAGACGTCGCGGAGCGGTGCCCATCCGGGGCATCCAGGTGTGTACGGTGTGAACACAGCTCGGCTGATCCGCTTTCCCGGGCGGACCCCGGCCGGCTGGCCCCTGGGTCCGCCGATCACACATGGAGGCAGGCAATGAGGCTTCTGCTCACCTCTGGCGGCGTCACCAACCCGAGCATCCGCGATGCGTTGGTGGATCTGCTGGGCAAGCCGATCGCCGACTCGAGCGCCCTGTGCATCCCGACCGCGCAGTACGGACACCCGTGGGTCGGCCCTGGCGTCAAGGCGTGGCAGTTCATCAGCGGTAACTCCGAGAACCCGATGGTCGAACTGGGGTGGAAGTCCGTCGGTGTTCTGGAGCTCACCGCACTGCCGAGCATCGACGAGGAGCGGTGGGTGCCCCTGGTCCGGGACACGGATGTGCTGCTCGTGGCGGGCGGCGACGTTCTCTACCTCTGCTACTGGATGCGGCAGTCTGGTCTTGCCGACCTGCTTCCGTCGTTGAGCGAGACGGTCTGGGTCGGGTTGAGCGCCGGGAGCATGGTGCTGACCCCCGAGGTCGGGGAGGACTTCATCCAGTGGCGACCACCGAATGGGGACGCCAGCACCTTGGGCATCGTCGACTTCTCGATCTGTCCCCACCTGGCTCCGGACGGCATGCCGGGCAACTCCATGGCCGAGGCGGAGCAGTGGGCGGCCGGCATCTCGGGTCCGGCCTACGTCATGGACGACCAGACGGCCATCACGGTGCTCGACGGTACGGTCCGGGTCGTCTCAGAAGGGCAGTGGAAGCTGCTCGCATAGCCGGCCGTCGACCTCCTGGCTGCGGAGGGCGTTGTTGCCCATGGCCTGCTGGATGGGTCGATCCGCCGGTTGTCGGCACTCGTCCGTGCGGATGACCGGACGCGGTGCGTAAGGTTCACCGCGACAACGCCGGCAGGAGGCAGGGCATGGATTCGTCGGGTGAACGCGAGCTCCTGATGTTCAGCATCACGCCCCCACGGGCCTCGACGCCGCCTGAAGAGGCTCATCGAATCGCACAGGTGACCATCGATCGACTTCGCCATCTGAACCTCGACGCTCTCATCGTCTACGACATCGACGACGAGAGCGACCGCAATCGCGACGAGCGCCCGTTTCCCTACCTGCCGACGCAAGACCCCGGTGACTTCCACGCGCAGCACCTCACGGACTGGGACCGCCCCGTCGTCGTCTACCGCTGCGTCGGCAAGTACGCCAAGAGCGACCTCGAGGCGTGGCTTGCTGCACAGGACCCTCGGCAGGTGAGAACGGTGTTCGTGGGAGCGTCCTCGAGCTCGAAGCGGGTTCTGACCACTCTCTCCGAGGCGCATGACGTGTGGCGCAGCGTTCGGCCCGAGCTGCCGATGGGCGGAGTGGCGATACCGGAGCGACATTCGAGCACCGGCCGGGAGCACGAGCGGATGCTGCGCAAACAGCACGACGGTGCCTCCTTCTTCGTCACGCAGGTCGTGTACGACGCACCCGCAGCCATGAGCATGGTCTCCGACTACCACTACGCCTGTGTCGATGTCGGGGAGGAACCGGCGCCGGTGATCTTCACGCTCTCGGTCTGCGGCTCGCTGAAGACGTTGGCGTTCCTGGAATGGCTTGGAGTCGACATTCCGCGCTGGATGCGCAACGAGCTCGAACGGTCCGACGATCCCCTGTCGGCCTCGTTCGACTACTGCTTGGCCACCGCCAGGGAGCTGGCAACCTTCTGCCGCCGCCTCGGCACCCCGTACGGGTTCAACGTCGAGACGGTCTCCATCAGGCGCACCGAGATCGACGCCGCCGTGCGCCTTGCCGAGCGCCTGCAGGCATAGATCGCGGAAACAGTCCGCCGGTAACCGAGCGATCCCCGAGCGTCACTCGCACAGGGACCTGAGGCGATGCCAGCCTCGTCGCCTCTGAACCAGCCGCGCGGGCACGACGTACTCGTTCCATCACGGTGGGTCACTCTGCGCCGCCGCAGGGACGCGAGCGACGTCCGAAGGGAGGGAGCTCGGTTGGGAACGGGCACGGATCGGCTGCACCTGAGAGCCTCGCCCCCAGGTTCTCCTCGCACGCCCGGTCCGACCGCGTTCGAGCAGCCGACGCCGCCCATCTTTCTGAGGGCGGCTGCTGCGCGACCAGGTAACCAGCCCGCGCTGGACGGGGTCCGTGGGGTGGCAATTCTCCTGGTCCTCGGTCAGCACGCCCCCACCAGGCCCTTGATCGACGGGTTCGTCGGCGTGACGGTGTTCTTCTGCCTGTCGGGGTACCTCATCACCAGCCTGCTGGTCCGCGAACTCCACACGGGAACCATCGACGTCCGGGCGTTCTACCGCCGGCGCGCGGCGCGCCTCTACCCGGCCTTGATGACTGTCACGGCGACGACCATCGTGGTGCTGCTCGTAGGCCAGCACGAATTGAGTGTCGGGCAGGTTCTCGCACCCGCCGGAGCAGCTGCAACCTATACGACAAGCCTCTTCGACTGGGTCGGCCACCCCTTCGCCACTCAGGACTACTTCAACTACACCTGGACGCTGTCCGTCGAAGAGCAGTTCTACCTGTTGTGGCCGTTCGCGCTGCTCTGGGTCTATCGCCGCAGTCCACGGCTGTTCGCCGCGCTCACCGTTTCGCTCATCGGGATCACCCTGGCGCTCGACCTCGTCCTCGGCCTGACTCAAGACATCCATTTCGACCCGCACGAGTATTTCGGGACCGACACGAACGCGCTGCCGATCCTGGTCGGCTCGGTGCTCGCCGTCGTCCTTCACAACGGCTGGCTGTCCGGAGCGGTAGAGCGGCTTGCACCCTTCGCGATGCTGGCGGTTGCCCTCCTGCCTGCCCTGGCCAATCGCAACGACACGAACCACACCTCATTGGCGACCGTCGCGGGGACCGGGCTGACGCTGGTGATCCTGGCCGGTGTCGTGACGCGGCCGGGCTCGGCGGTCGGACACCTGCTGGCGAGCGCTCCGCTGCGGTTGCTCGGCGAGCGGTCGTACTCGGTCTATCTCTGGAATGTCCTGGCGAGGATCGCAGTACTCGATCTGTTCGGACACTCGGTGGTCGGTGACGTCGTCTGGGTCGCCATGTTCCTCGTCCTGGCCGAGGCGAGCTTCAGGTTCGTCGAGCGCCCGCTACGCGCGAGGTTTGCGCGCCGGCCTGCTGCATCCGGGGCAGCGTGACCCCGACAGGATGGGCGGTGACGGCCTTGGTCGCCCTGGCAACCGGGTTGGCCGTCGCTGCGATGACGCTGGTGCCCTGGCGGGTGGCACGCCCGAGCGACGCCGCCCGAGCGGCGGCGCTGGGCGACATACCCGCAGACGTGGTCACCAGAGGTCGGGCACTGCACGCTGCACTTCGCCCGAGCTCCTACGGTTCTCTGCTGGCCGGACTGGCGGCGGCGCTGCTGCTCGGTCTCACCCCGGCCGGTGCCCGCATCGTCGCCTGGGCGGCGCGGCCGTTCGGCGGACACTGGCTGGCCGAGGCCGTGCCGGGCGGCCTCGTCGTCCTGATGCTGCTCTGGCTGGCGCCGTTGCCCTTCGCCGCGTGGCGCCACACCGTCCTCCGCGACTACGGCCTGTCCACCCAGACCTGGCGCGGCTGGGCGGTGGACCTGCTCAAGAGCGGTGCGGTCGGCGTCGTGACGGGAGCGGTCGTCCTCGCCGGGTTCTACACGGTGACCCGGCTGGCGCCGGACTGGTGGTGGGCGTTCGGCGCCGCGGGTGCCGCGGCCCTGGTGGTCCTGCTGTCCTTCGTCTTCCCCATCCTCGTCGAGCCGGTGTTCAACAGGTTCACTCCGATGCCGGCAGGGCCGTTGCGTGACGAGCTGCTCCTCATGGCGGCCCGGGACGGCCTGCGGGTGCGAGAAGTGCTCGTCGCCGACGCGTCCCGACGGACCACCGCGCTCAACGCGTACGTCTCCGGCTTCGGTGCCACCCGCCGCATCGTCGTCCACGACACCTTGCTGCGCGAGACACCTGCCGGCGAGGTGCGCAGCGTCGTTGCCCATGAGCTGGGTCATGCCAAGCACCGCGACCCCGAAGGGGGCACGTTGCTGGGTGCGATCGGCGCCGCGGCGGCGGTCGTGGCGCTCTACCTCGTGGGCCACTGGGATGCCCTGCTTCGCCGAGCCGGAGTGGACGCCATCGGCTCACCGCGAGCGATCGGCCTGGTCCTCGCCGTCGGGGCGCTGGTGGGCCTGGTCACCGGCCCCATCCAGGGCCTCGTCTCCCGCCGGGTCGAGGCCCGTGCCGACCGGCACGCGCTACGGCTGACCCGTGACCCCGCCGCGTTCGCTGCGGTGCAGCTGCGGCTGGCGACCGTCAACATCGCCGATGTCCACCCGCCCCGCATCGAGTACGTGCTGTTCGCCACGCACCCCGACACCCTGGAACGCCTCGCCGCCGTCAGGGAGCCAGCGGGGCGCCGACGAGGCACCTGACAGGCGCTCATCAGCAGTCCTGCCAACTCTTCGTCAGATGGCGCGAATGCGGCCACGGCCACGAGCGTCGAGCGGGACCACAACCCGCCGCGAGCCCGGCCAGTGCCTCACCGCAGGTCTGGCGTGGTGGCGGCCGGCTCGTGGTGTTCGGGGCTCTCGCGTCGGGCTGCGTGTAGGCGCGCGTGGGTGATCGCCTCGGGGGTGGTGGCGAACAGGTGCCGCTCGTGGGCGAGCTGCTCGTAGACGCCGAGCCGGTGCAGCACCTTCTGGTGGGTCGGGCGCACGCCGGAGAGCATGACCGTGACGCCGCGAGACTCGAGCCGGCGGATGGTGTCGGCCAGGACTGCGGCGCCGGTCGCGTCGATCACGCTGAGCCGGGACATGCGCAGGACCACCACCCGCACGTCACTGACCTCCGAAAGCTCCAGCAGGAAGTCGTGCGCAGCAGCGAAGAAGAGCGGCCCCTCCAGGCGGTAGGCGACGATGTGCTCGTCCAGCAGCGCCTGCTCCTCATCGAGGTGCCGCTCATCCTCGAGGGGTACCTCCTCGAGCTTCGCGACCCGGGCAGCCTGGGACAGGGCGAAGCCGCCCGCCACGACGAGCCCGAGGATGACGGCCGTGACCAGGTCGAAGACGACGGTGGCAACGGCCGTGACCATCAGGACGATGGCGTCACCGCGGGTCGCCCGCAGCAGGGCCCGGACGCTGGAGACCTTCACCATCTGCACTGCCGTCGCGATCAGGACGCCCGCCAGCGCGGCCAGCGGGATCATCGAGACCCAGTGGGCCGCGACGAGCACGATGACCAGCAGGAGGAGCGCGTGGGTCACGGCGGCCGCCCGCGACGCGGCGCCGGTGCGGACGTTGACGGCGGTGCGGGCGATCGCCGCCGTAGCCGGGATGCCGCCGAGGATGGGTGAGGCGACGTTGGCGAGACCCTGTCCGAAGAGCTCGCGGTTGGAGTCGTGACGCTGGTTGACCGTCATCCCGTCGGCGACGGAGGCGGACAACAGGCTCTCCAGCGCCGCCAAGGCCGCGACGGCGACGGCGGGTAGCACCAGTGCGTCCCAGTGCTCGAAGGACGGCAGGCCCGGTGCCGGGATCGTGGAGGGGATCGCGCCGATCGGCTCCGCGCCCAGGTGCAGCACACCGTTGAGCGCCGTTGCGACCACCACCGCGATGAGAGAGAAGGGCACGCCGGGACGCAGTCGAGCGCCGATGAGGATCGTCGCAGCAGCGGCGGCGGAGATCCCGATCGAGGACCACAGCGGGGCATCGAGACCGGCAGACAGCGCAGCCCCGGCCAGAGCCAGCACCTTGTCTGCGTGCACGTGCACCCCGAGCGCCGAGGGAAGCTGCTGCAGGCCGATGATGACCGCGATGCCGATGGTGAAGCCCTCGACCACGGGGACCGGGACATACCGGATGAACCGCCCGGCCCTCACGAACGCCAGGCCCACCAGGATCAAACCTGCCAGCAGGCCGACCGCCAAGACGGCCTGGGTGCCGTACTGGCCGATGATCGGGACCAGGACGACGGTCATCGCCCCTGTCGGGCCGCTCACCTGAACGTGACTGCCTCCGAAGAGCGCCGCGACGGTGCCGGCGACGATCGCGGTGATCAGCCCCGCGCCCGCGCCCATGCCGGAGCTGGCACCGAAACCCAGGGCCAGGGGGAGCGCCACGAGGCCGACGGTCACGCCGGCAAGGACATCCCGACGTGGCTGTCTGCGCATCGCTGCCCAGTCCGCCCGACGCGGCAGCAGCTGCTGCAACCTGGTCTGGGCCTCGGACCAGCCGGACCGGAAGGCTGCTGCCGTCGACGCCCGTGCTGATCCCCCGGATGTGCTCACCACTGGGCCTGGTCCGCTTCGCGGGCCAGCGCGGCCTCGACCTCCGACTGAGCCGTCGCAATCCGTCCCATCACCTGCCGGGCGGCGAGCAGCATCTCGCGCACCTCGGGCACCGACAGGGCATACAGCACGTCGCCGTCGGCACGGCGGGAGACCACCAGGGACGCTCGGCGCAGCACCGCCAGCTGCTGTGAGAGGTTGCTCGGCTCTACGCCGATCTGTGCGAGCAGCTCGTGGACAGCATGCTCACGCTGACTGAGCAGCTCGAGAATCCGGATGCGGGCCGGGTGACCCAGGGTCCGGAACAACTCCGCCTTCGCCTGATAGAGCGGTACTGCCACCGACCCACCCACCTGTCGAGTTTTGCACTTGAAGAACTTTGCAATCCAATACGATACCTCACTGCCGGATCGGGCTTGTAGCCGTGTGTCGGAGCCTCAGGTGCGTGCCGCACTGTCCACGAC
>NZ_JBPGXG010000152.1:0-10351 GCF_056755255.1 Monashia sp. HAY1-5C
CCCAGATGTAGCTCCGTCTCGTGGGCTCGGAGATGTGTATAAGAGACAGAGGTGGTCGGGGCCCGCGTCGTCTGGACCGTGTCGTCCGGCCCGTGTCGTCCGGCCCGCGTCGTCTGGCCCGGGGCGGGGTTCGGCGGCTGGGGCTCAGCCGATCGTGAGGGCCGTGACGACCCAGCGACCGTCGAGGCCCTCGAGCCGCAGCGCGAGGGCGCGCACGCGTCCGTGCGACAGCACGACGGCGCACGCCTCGACGACACCGTCGCGGGGCTCGCACACCCGGACGCGGCGCACGATGGCGGGCCGCTGCGGGCCGGGCGTCCGACGGCGCCCGGCCACCATGGCCTGGCGTGCGAGGACGGAGTAGGTCGTCGGGCTCGTGTGGCGGATGAGCTGTGGCGCCGGACGCTGGCCGGACACGACCTCCACGATCGCCTGGGACAGCTTGGCCACGAAGGCGCCGGGGTCGGGCAGCTGGCTCGTGCGGGTCGGTCGCCGGCCGAAGTCGTCCTCGCCGGCCCCGAGGAAGTCGAGCGCGAGGGCGTCCTGGGCGTACGGCTGCTCGTCGCCCCAGGCCTCGTCGGCGGAGATGACGGCCGGGGCGGTCTGGGGCAGGGCGCGCACGGTGAAACCACCGGGCAGGGGGCGGGTCGTGGTGGGCACGGGTCACTCCTTCGGGACCGGGTGGCTGGTCGTCGCGTCACCGGCCGCGCCGGAGGCGGGGGGCGCGAGCTGGAGCCCGGGCACGATGCGGTCGGGGTCCTCACCGATGACCGCGCGGTTGGTGGCGTACCAGCGGGGCCAGGCACGGGCCACGTCGGCGTCCGACGCGTCGGGGCCCAGGTGTCGCCGGGCGATGGTCCAGAGGCTGTCGCCGCGGCGGACCGTGACGAGGCCGTGCGCGACCGTCGAGGGCCGGGGGCTGGGAGTCAGGAGCCGGTTCTGCTCGTCGTCGGCCACCCGCAGGGGCTCGCTCGGCCGGAAGCCGGGTGAGGGGGCGGGTGAGGAGGCGGGTGACGGGGCGGGAGCGCCGTGGTCCGCGCTGGGTCGGTAGCCCGGCCCGACGGGTGCCGCCAGCGACCGGTGTTCGGGCCGGTCCCGGCCGACTGCGTCACCCGCATCGACGGCAGGAACCCGGGTCCGGGGACGGCCGGCGCCGCGTCCGGCCCTCCGCCCCCGCGGGAAGCGCCCCGGGTACCCGCTGCGCCGAGCCCTCCTGGCTCGCCGCCGCGGGCGGGAGCCGCGACCGGTGCGCTGCCGGCCGAGGAGAGGGAGGCGGGTGGCAGGGCGAGCGAGCCGACGGAGGCTCCGAGCAGCACGGTGAGCACCTTGCGAACCGCGAGCGGGGTGACGCGCTCGGCCACCCCTGCGGCGAGCCGCCCCGCAGCGCCGGGGAGCAGGGCCAGGAGCGCCAACCCGGACCCGACAGCGAGCCACAGGGCCAGGGCGGCACCCAGCCAGGCCAGCCCGACGAGCACGAGCTCGTCCGGCCGGGCCGAGTCGGCCGTGCGCAGCCCGGAGGCAGCCACCTCGACGAGGAGGCGGGCGGCCCCCGAGGCGACCCCGACTCCGACCGCAGCCCACGCCGCGGCGCGGACCCGGCCGCCCTGCTCCTGCACAAGACCTGGCGGAGGTCGGAGAGGTGCACTCCGTGACCTGGACCCGCTCGTTCCCCGGTTCATGGGCTCATTCAATGCAGTTTGCCTGCGTTTGGCAACAGATGAGCCTCTATGCCTGTGGATGACTCGGGTCGCGCCATCGGGCTGCAGGCGCCACAGTGGTGCCATGCGTTGGGAACGGCTCTTCGACGACCTCGAGGCGCAGGTCGATGCCGACGAGGCCCGTGGCCTCGTCATCGAGGTGGCCGACCGGGTGCGGCGCGAGCGCGCCCAGCTGGACCTCCACACCCGGCTCCTGGCGCAGCTGGGCGCGAGTGCGGTCTCCCTGCGTCTTCCCGGCCGGGTGCTCGCGGGGGTTGTCCGCGACGTCGGCCCGGACTGGGTGCTCCTCGAGCCCGCGGCCGACCGCCAGGTGCTCGTGGCCCTCCCCGCGGTGCGGTCGCTGGCGGGGCTGGGCCGCGGGGCGCGTACACCCTCGGTCGTCACCCGGCGGTTCGGCCTGGGCGCGGCTCTGCGGGTCCTCAGCCGTGACCGCGCGCCCGTCGAGCTGGCGGACCTCGACGGCCGTCAGTCCACGGGCACCATCGACATGGTGGGGTCGGACCACCTCGAGCTGGCCGTCCACGCCCCCGACGAGCCGCGCCGACGCGACAACGTCAGCGGGTCGGTCGTCGTCCCGTTCGCCGCACTGGCCACCGTGCGCCGGCTCGCCTGACCCGGCGCCGCGGCAGGAGGGACGTGGACGGGCTCACACGTCGTCCACGGTTCCGCCGAACGGGTGCGCCTTGACGAAGGAGCGGGTCTCGGCGTACATCCGCTCGATGTAGGCCTCGAGCTCGCTGACCTCCACCCGCCATTGGCCGCGGCCGCCGATCTTGATGGCCGGTAGCTCACCCGAGCGCACGAGCGCATAGGCCTGGGCCGAGGAGATGTTGAGGATCTCGGAGACCTCGGCGAGCTGCAGGAACCGCTGGGCCACGTCCGCTCCTTGTCGTGTCGGCGATCGGCAGGACCGCGTCGTGCTGTGGTGGCGTCGGTCACCCCGGCGCTGTGCCCTGGCGGGACGTCGTGGTGGTCCGGGCGCCTCACGGCGTCCGTACCCGTCCAGGGCGGCGCGTACCCGACCCTCCCGCATCCCCTGCAGCGGCCGGACGTCGGGTACGGCTGCGTCCGACCGCCACATGGTAGGCCCCGTGGCTGCGGTGAGCCGTCGCCATCCACAGGTGTCGACGTCGGTGGGCGATGGCGTGCGCGCTGGTGCAGGATGTGCGCTGTGCCGGTTCGCCCGGTTCATCACGGTTCGTCCTTCGCATCGTCACACAGGGGGTCCCATGTCCGAGCTGGCGCGGCCGGTTGCCAGACGCCTCGAGCGACCGGGCTGGCGTGACAGTCGGCTCGTCGTCGGTGTCCTGCTCGTCGTGCTCGCGGCGACGCTCGGGGCCAAGGCGGTCGCGAGTGCCGACGACCGGGTGCCGGTATGGGTCGCCGGCAGCGACCTCGTCGCGGGTGACCGCGTCGAGGCCTCGTCGTTCGTGCGCGCCGACGTCCAGCTGGGCGAGGGCCTGTCGACCTACCTCACCGCGGACGCCCCGGCGCCGGTCGGGTCGTACCTGTTGCGCGACGTCCGCGCGGGCGAGCTCGTGCCGGCCTCGGCCGTGGGCAGCGGGGACCAGGTCGACGTGCAGCGCGTCACCGTCAGGGCCGATGCCGCGTCCGCCCAGGGGCTGGCTCGCGGCACGCGCGTCGACGTGTTCGTCACGCCGCGCGCCGCCACGACGTCCGATGCGGCCGCCGCCCGCACGACGCGGCTCATCCAGGCCGCCGCAGTGTCGGCGGTCCTGACCAGCCAGAGCGGTTTCGGCTCCGACGCGACCACCTCGGTCCAGCTGCTCGTGCCGAGCGAGAAGGTCACGCCGCTGGTCGAGGCCGTCGACGGGGACGCCCGGCTCACCCTCGTCCCGGTCGTCGGGGCCGTCTCGGGTCCCGGGGCATGACCGAGGTCCTGACCGGCCTGAGCCCCCGGTGGGAGTCGCCGGTCGCCGAGGCCCTCGAGGCGCTGCCGGGGGTGACGATCGCCCGACGGTGCGCGGACGTGGCCGAGCTGCTGTCGGTCGCCGAGGCCGGCCTCGGTTCGGTGGCCGTCGTCTCGTGGGACCTGCGCGGGCTCGACCTCGAGGTCGTGGACCGACTGCGCCGCAGCGGTTTCGTCGTCGTCGGGCTCGTCCCCGGGGCGGACGAGGACGCCGAGCGGCGCCTGCGGCAGCTGTCCATCCACCGGGTGGTTCCCGTCGACGCCGAGCCCGAGCGTCTCGCCGAGGCACTCGCGGACCGGGTCCCCGACGACGCCGACGCCCTCGAGGCCGCGTTCGGTCACGCCGCTCCCGGCGCTGCCGTGGGGGAGGAGGCCCACGTCGCCGGTGGCGACCCCGGGCCCGCCGACGTGCTCCCTCCCTCGCCCGCGGACGAGCTGGTCGGGTGGACCCCTCGAGGCGCGTCCGCTCCGGCCGCTACCGGCGACCTGGACCAGGACTCCCGCGACGCGGGCGCCCCCGATGTCCTCACCGGGCGGCCGAGCCGGGCACCGGTCCTGGCGGTGTGGGGGCCGAACGGGGCTCCCGGCCGAACGACGGTGGCCACGACCCTGGCCGCCGAGCTCGCCTCCCGTGGGGTGTCCGTGCTGCTCGTCGACGCCGACACCTACGGTGGGTGCGTCGCGCAGGCGCTCGGCGTGCTGGACGAGGCCCCTGGTGTGGCGGCCGCGTGCCGTGCTGCCGACCAGGGCCTGCTCGACCTGCCCGCGCTGGCCCGCATCGCACCGGAGGTCGTCCGGGGCCTGCGCGTGCTGACCGGCCTGCCGAAGGCCGAACGCTGGCCCGAGGTGCGCGCCGGCGCGCTCGAGCGCGTTCTCGACCTCGCCCGCTCGCTCGTCGACGCCGTGGTCGTCGACTGCGGCTTCTGCCTCGAGGACGACGAGGAGCTGAGCTACGACACCTCGGCCCCGCGACGCAACGAGGCCACCCTGACGGCGCTCGCCGTCTCCGACCTCGTGGTCGCCGTGGGCGGCGGCGACCCGGTCGGCCTGCAGCGCTTCGTCCGGGGGCTCCAGGCGCTCGGTACCGTCCCCTCCGGGGACCCCGTACCGGTCGTCAACCGGGTGCGGGCCTCGGCCGTCGGGTCGCGGCCGCAGGGCCGCATCGCCGACTCGCTCGCGCGGTTCGCCGGGCTCGGCGGGGTCCGGTTCGTGCCCGATGACCCCGAGGCCGTCGACGGTGCGATGCTCGCCGGACGTTCCGTCGTCGAGCACGCCCCCGACTCGGCGCTGCGCCGCGCGGTGGCCGACCTCGCATCGCACGTGGCTCCGTGGACGGTGCCCCAGCAGGGGTCGCTCGGTCGGCGGCGACGCGTCGGGTGGCGTCGACAGGCCGTCAGGGCGTGAAGAGGATCGTCAGCCCACCGAGGGTGTAGACGATCATCACAACCATCAGTGGCACCTGGCCGATGACGGCGGCCCGACGCGGGAGCACGGTGATGGCGCGCTCGTGCGCTGCCAGGACGCCCAGCAGGTGGCCGACGACGATGCTCACGGCCTGGATCGTGGCCACGAGCGTCGGCTGGATCAAGGCGTCGTTCGGCACGAGGTGGGCCGTGCCGAGGAGGTCGGCGCCGGTGCCGAGGGGGTCGGTGAGCAGGACCCACGCGTACTGCCCCTGGTAGACGAGCAGCGACCAGTAGTGCGCGACGACGTAGCCAGCGGCGATGGGCACGAGCGACGGGGCGATGTCGCTGACGAACTCCCTCGAGCGGCCGACGGGCTCGCCGGCGAGGCGTACCGAGACGACGGAGGCCAGCCAGATCGTCACCGCGACGAGCAGGAAGAAGCCGACGAGCGTGCCGGTCTTGAGCAGGACCGAGGGCAACGGCGAGCTCTGCACGAACGTCGACCAGGACAGGTTCGCCGAGAACCCGTCGTAGGCCGTGCTGCCGAGCATGACGGCGACCGTCGCGACGAGCCCGCGGGTGCCGCGCAGCGTGTTGATGCCGTGCAGCGGCGTCCGCAGGACCCAGCGGCGGTCGGGCCGACGTCCGAGCGGGGACAGCAGGCCGAGGAGGCGCGACCAGGCCTCGAAGGGGTCGGCCTCGTCGAGCCAGGCCGGGCCGAAGACCACCGAGCCGAGGACGGTCACTGCGACGTACGCGCCGATGACGAGCCGCAGGACGAGCAGGTCGGTGTTGTCGGTCGCGACGAGCTCGAGCCACGTGAACGCGGCAAGCCCGAGGGCCGCCGGCCAGAGTCCGGCCCGGTAGCGGGCGACGGCGGTGTCCGGCGGCACCTTCGCGAGCGCGAGCAGCCGGCGGTGCACGAGACGCAGCGGGTTGACGACACGCCACACCGGCCCGAGAAGCATCGAGCCGAAGGCAAGACCCACCCAGAACCAGACGTACACGACGTGCGGCACCGGGTTGCGGGCCGAGTCGGGCCCACCGACGAGCGCCACGAGCGTCCACACCGTGACGGCCCCGACGGCGAGCCGAGCCAGGACGCGCAGCCATCGCGAGTCGAGGACCCGACCCACGGCCAGGGGCAGCGGCAGGCCCTGGTCCCGGCGGAGCCGGGGCTCGCGCCAGAGCACGCCGATGGCGACGAACGAGATGAGCAGGGCCGACACGGCGGCCACGACGAGGGCGGTGAAGGGCAGGGGCAGGTCCCCGCGGCTCCCGACGCCGTGCGCCGGGGCGAGCGCCGGCGCCAGCACGGGGGCGAGCCCCGGCGCGAGGCCGTCGGGTGCGGCGGTCACGACGCGTCCGACCCGCTCAGCGGACCGCGACGGTGAGCAGCGTCAGGGCGGGCTCGTGCGTCTCGACCTCGTAGAGGCCGGGGTCCTTGGCCGTGAGCCGGAGCGTCGCCGGGGTGCCCGCCCGCAGCTGCACCTCCTGGTCGAACCCGTGGGCGTGCAGCTCGTCGTCGTGGTCGCTCGTGACGACGAGCTCGAGCGTCGAGCCGACCGGCACGTCGACCTGCGCCGGCGCCGGGGTGACGGTGCTGCCGGTGATCGTCACCGCGAGCCGCCTGACCGTGCCGGTGGCCCCGACGCCGGCGGCCGACGTGCCCGCGCCGGCGCCGGTGGTGCTGCACGCGGCGGTACCCGCGAGCGCGAGGACGCAGACGACGGGTGACAGGGCCCGGATCACACGCATGGCCACGATCCTAGATGTGGGGGTCTGGCAGAGTGTGACCATGTCCGACCGGCTGACCTCGCTCGACGCGTCGTTCCTCTACCTGGAGGAGTCGACGACCGCGATGCACGTCGGGTCGGTCATGGTCTTCGAGCCACCGCGCGAGGGCTTCGACTACGACCGGCTCGTCGGCATCATCGGCAGCCGCATCGGGGCCATCCCACGGTTCCGGCAGAAGGTCCGCGACGTGCCGGGGCGGATCGCCAACCCGGTCTGGGTCGACGACGAGTCGTTCGACATGAGCTACCACGTGCGCCGCGCCGGGCTGCCCCGCCCCGGCACGGACCGCCAGCTGCAGGACTTCGTCGCCCGGGTCCAGCCGCGGCGCCTGGACCGCACCCATCCCCTCTGGGAGGTGTACCTCGTCGAGGGCCTCTCGGGCGGCCGGTTCGCGATCGTCACCAAGACCCACCAGGCCCTCATCGACGGCGTCAACGCGCTCGACATCGCGCACGTCCTCGTCGACGCGGTCAAGGGCGGGGAGCTCGACGAGGAGCTCGTCCCCTGGGACCCGCAGCGGTCGCCGTCCTCTGTCGAGCTCGTCACCGAGGCGCTCGTCGACGCGGTCCGGCGCCCGACGCAGGTCGTCGACCTGGTCCGCGGCGGCGTCAACGACGCCCTCAACGTCGCGGTCCGAGCCGCGGAGTCGGCGGGCCACCTGCTGTCCACGGTCGCCCGCACGGCGGCCCGGCCGGCGCCGGACTCCCCGCTCAACGCCGAGATCGGCTCGGCCCGGCGGTGGGTCATGATCGCCACCGACCTCGAGGACTACCGGCGGGTGCGCGCGTGCCTCGCGCGGGGCGCCTACGCCGAGGACGTCACGATCAACGACGTCGTGCTCGCGACGATCGCGGGCGGGTTCCGAACGTGGTTGCTGGGCCGCGGCGAGCCGGTGTCGGCGGCCACGACGGTGCGCGCCATGGTGCCGGTGAGCATCTACGGCGACGACCCGTCGGGCATGTACGCCAACCAGGTCATGGCCTGCGTGGTCAACCTGCCCGTCGGCGAGCCCGGGGCCTCGATGCGGCTGCACCAGATCGCCTTCGCGATGCGCCAGCAGATGGAGGGTGGCCAGGCCGTGGGCGCGACGTCGCTGGCCAACCTCGCGGGCTTCGCGCCGCCGACCCTGCACGCCCTCGGCGCCCGCGTCGGCTCGGCGATGTCGCGGCGTCTCTACAACGTCATGATCACCAACGTGCCCGGGCCGCAGACGCCGCTCTACGCGGGGGACGCGAAGATGCTCTCGACCTATCCGGTGACGCCGCTCGCCAAGGGGCAGGCCCTGTCGATCGGCATCACCTCCTACGACGGCGGCGTGTACTACGGCCTCAACGCCGACCGCGGCGCGATGCCCGACGTCGACGTGCTCGGCCAGTCCATCCTCGAGTCCCTCGAGGAGCTGCGCAGCGGGAGGGAGTCCTGATGCCCGTCGTCCGCGTCTACGTGCCGCTCGGGCGCGACGGGCTCGAGGAGCTCGCGTCGTCCGGACGGCTGTCCGCAGGTCCGGGGACGCCACGCCTCGCCTTCGCCGTGACGCCCGCGCTCGAGGCGTCGGCGCCGGGCCATGACCTCGAGGACCTCGAGTACGCCGCGTTCAGCGATGCCGTCGACGCGGCCGGCGGCCTGCGGGTCGCGCGCGCGGACCGCCGGGTCGTGGCCTCCGCCGACGCCGATGCCGATGCCGTCGTGCACCGGGCGGTCCCGAGCGGCGGAGCGCCGGTGTCGCGGGTCGTCGTCACCGCACCGCTGCCCCTGTCACGCGTCGCGTCCTTCCACGTCGACGACGAGGTGTCGGCAGCAGGACCGGACGACGAAGCCGACGAGCTGCTCTGGTACGACGTCACCGAGCTCGACGACGTGCGCGGCTTCTTCGCCTGAGCCGCAAGGGATCCCGGTGGACGAGCAGGTCGCGCTCTACGACGAGGCCGGACGCGTCGTCGGCAGCGCGCCCCGGTCGGTGATGCGGTCGCGCAACCTGCGCCACGCGGCGTCCTCGATCGTCGTGCGGGACCCGGACGGTCGCGTGTACCTCCACCGGCGCACCACGACGAAGGACGTGTACCCCGGCCTGCTCGACTTCGCGGCCGGTGGCGTGGTGCTGGCGGGGGAGGAGCCCGGCGACGGGGCGCTCCGCGAGCTGGAGGAGGAGCTCGGGGTGCACGGCGTGCCGCTCGTGCCGCTCGGGGTCGCCGACTACGCCGACGCCGCGACCCGCTACCGCGCCTTCCGCTACACGGCGACGTGGGACGGGCCGGTGCGCTGGCAGGTGGAGGAGGTGTCGTGGGGCGCATGGGTCGACCTCCCCGAGCTGGTCCGGATCGTCGACGAGGAGCCGGAGTCCGTGGTGCCGGACAGCGTCGCCGTGTGGCGCCCGATCCTGCGGGACTGGCTCGACCCGGGTCGCGAGGGCGTCTGACCGTCTGGGCGGTCCACGGCTCTTGCCTAGGCCGAACGGTCGTGCTTTTATGGGTCCATGGGCAAGGGTGACGCGACGAAGCAGGCGGTCCTCGACGAGGCGGCCGAGCTCGCGTCCCGCGTCGGGCTCGGGGGCCTGACGATCGGCACGTTGGCCGCCGCCACCAAGCTGAGCAAGAGCGGGCTGTACGCCCACTTCGCCTCCAAGGAGGCCCTGCAGGTCGAGGTGCTCCGGCACGCCCGTGAGCGGTTCACCGACGTCGTGCTGCGCCCTGCCCTGGCATCGCCGCGCGGCGAGCCGCGTCTTCGCGCCTTCTTCGACGCCTGGCTCGAGTGGCAGTCGAACGGGTACGGCGGCGGCTGCATCTTCGTCGACGCCGCAAGCGAGTTCGACGACCAGGAGGGGCCCGTGCGCGACGAGCTCGTGCGTGCCGAGCGCGACAAGCAGGAGTCGGTCGCGCTCATCGTCGGCACGGCCGTCGCCGAGGGGCACTTCCGCGCCGACGTCGAGCCCGAGCAGTTCGCCTACGAGCTCGAGGGCATCGTCCTGGCGCACCACCAGGCCAGCCGGCTCCTTCGCGACGCCGGGGCTCGGGCCCGCGCCGGCCGGGCCTTCGAGCGTCTCCTCGACGCGTGCCGGCCGGTCGCCCGGTCGGCCTGACCGCGTTCCCACCGCCCACCGCAGGGGCCCAACTCCCGGAAGGACCGTCATGGCTTATCCAGCATCACAGAAAAGCACGATCGTTCGGACGCCTTCGTCGATGGCTCTGCGAGCCCTCGACCGGTTGGCTCCCCCCCTGGCGGCGCGCCTGCTCGAAGGCGTGTGGTTCCGCGTCCCCCGCGTCCCCCGCGTCGCGCGCAGCGGCCTCGTCGCCGCGCCTCCGCCCGACGACCCGGCGCCCACGGTGCGCGAGCTGCTCGGTGCGCCCTTCGAGGTGCCGGTGCAGGGGCGGGTCGTCCGGGGGCTGTCTCTTATACACATCTCCGAGCCCACGAGACGGAGCTACATCTAGTGGGGCGGGTTCTGTGTTGGAGAGAGGGGGGGGGGGGGGGGGGGGGGGGGGGGGGGGGGGGGGGGGGGGGGG
>NZ_JBPGXG010000153.1:0-10238 GCF_056755255.1 Monashia sp. HAY1-5C
TCTCCAGACCGTCCGTGACGTCGCGGCTACGGGGCTTGATGTCGGGCGTCTGCGTCATGAAGGCAGCATAGGACGCCGTCCGCTGGGTGGACACGGCATCTCAGCTCCCGACCACAGTGGTCGGACGTGCGCCGACGCGTCGTCCCGGCGCGGCGTGGCGGTCAGCCCCGGCTGACGTGGAAGCGCAGGAGCGAGCACGACCCGGCCTCGAGGTCGGTCCACTCCCCCTGGTAGCGCAGCACGGCCAGGCCGCTCGTCGCGAAACCGGCCGCGAGGGCGTCGTGGGCCTCCCGCGAGCCGTCGCCCTCGGTGAGGAGGGTCGTCAGGTGGGCCGTCGTCGGGTTGTGCCCGACGACGAGGACGGTCGCGGTGTCGCCGGCGTCCTCGCGGACGGTCTCGAGCACCTGCTGCGGGCCACCCTCGTAGACCGTGCGCCGGTACTCGACGAACTCGGTCTGGGCGCCGCCGTGGCAGGCCTCCTCCCAGGTCTGACGCGTGCGCACCGCCGTCGAGCAGATGACGAGGTCCGGCACCAGGCCCTCCGCACGCAGCCAGGCGCCGGCGGCCTTGGCGTCGCGGCGGCCGCGGTCGGTCAGCTCCCGGTCGTGGTCCGGTTTCCCGGGCACCTGCTCGGCCTTGGAGTGGCGCATGAGGACGAGGGTCTTCTCGCGGGCGGCGGTGCTCATGTCACCGAGCATGCCGTGATCCGACGGCATTGTCAGCCCGCGCGGCGGCGCCCGTGGGTCACAGCTCGAGGACCGGCCTGATCCGCTTGGGTGTCCACATCCGCGACCGGCGGGCCGCCACCGTCGACACCGCGAGCGCGACGAGCAGGTAGAGGGCGAGGACGCCGACCGAGCCGAGCACCGGCCCGAGGTCCGCGCCGTAGAGCAGCCGACGCAGCCCGTCGACGGCGTGGCTCATCGGCACGACGTGGTGCACCGCCTGCAAGGGCGCCGGCAGCGTCTGCCACGGGAAGGTGCCACCCGCGCTGACGAGCTGCACGACCATGAGGACGAGGCCGAGGAACTTGCCCACGGCGCCGAGGCGCGAGGCGAGCGCGTGCAGGATCGCCACGAACGTCAGGGACGTAAGGCAGAGGAAGAGGAACGCGAGCACGGGGTGCGCGATCCGGATGTCGACGCCGCGGCTGACGACGAGCACGAGCGCCGCGACCTGCGCGAGCCCGACGATCGCCGGTGCGAGCCAGCCGCCGAGCGCGGTGCGCACCGAGCGCTGGCTCGTGGCCAGCGCCCGTGGCGACAGCGGCCGCACGAAGAGGAACAGGACGTAGGCGCCGATCCAGAGGGCCAGGCTCATGAACAGGGGCGCGAGGCCGGCGCCGTACGAGCCGGCCGAGGAGAGCGACCCCGTGGAGACGCCGACGGGGTTGCCGATCGTCTCGGCCATGGCCCTGCGCTGGGCCTCACTCGGGTCCGGCACGGAGTCGCGACCCTCGACGAGGCCCGCGTGCAGGTCGGTCGCTCCGCGGGTCAGCGTGTCGAGACCGGACGCCAGCGACGCCGCGCCCGAGGCCAGGTGGTCACCGCCCGACGCGGCCTCGGCCGCGCCGGTCGACAGCCTGGTGGCCCCGGCCCCGAGGGCGTCGAGGCCACCGGCGAGCGCACCCGCGCCGTCGTGCACCCGGACCGCACCGGAGCGGGCCCGGCTGATGCCCTCCGCGAGGGCGGGGGTGGCGTTCGCGAGCGCCCGGGCGCCGGCGGCCACGCGGTCGGCGCCCGTGGACAGTCGCACGAGGTCGCCGGAGGCGCTCTGGATGGTGGCGTCGGCGTGGTCGACGTCACCCGCCATGGCACCGAGCCGCGAGTCGACGAGGGACAGCTGGGCATCGGTCAGGCCTTGGGTCCGCAACGCGGCGAGCAGGGCGGTGCGGTCGGCGCTGAGGCGTCGCTTGAGCTCGCTCGACGCGGAGGCGGCTCGGATGCCGTAGCCGGCGACGGTCCGGTTGCCGGCCGCCACCTGCTCGGCGCCATCGGCCAGCCGGGCGGTGCGGGACGGCAGGTCCGCGGTGCGCGCCTGCAGGGTCCCGAGGCCGGAGACCAGCTGCGCGGCGCCGGCCTGCAGGTCGTCGGCCCCGGCGGCCGCCCGGCCCATGCCGGTCGCGAGCCGCGCCGCCCCGGACGACAGGTCGTGCAGTCCGGCGGCCAGGCTCGTGGCGCCCGTCGCGAGCCGGTGGGCGCCGGCGTCGGCCTTCGCAGCCCCGGACCGCAGCCGCTCCGAGCCCTCGACCGCCTCGACGAGGTGGTCGTGGACCTGGCTGAAGCCGAGCAGCAGCCTGCTGGCGGCCGTCCGGCTGACCTCGCGGGCGACCGAGGCGGTGACCTGCTTGATGACCTGGTTGCCGATCATCGAGGTCATGTAGTTGTTGGCGTCGTTGGTCTCGAGCACCACCGTGGCCCGGCGCGGCGTGAAGGCTGCCGTCGACGCGAGGTCGGCCGAGAAGCTGCGGGGCAGGATGACGGCGAACGCGTAGCGGCCGTCGTCGACGCCACGCATCGCCTCGGCCCGCGAGACACGGTGCCAGTCGAAGGACCTGGAGTCGACGAGGTGGTCGGCCACCTGCCCGCCGACCTGGAGCGTCTCCCCCGTGCTCAGCGTCGTGCCGGCGTCGTCCGAGACGACCGCGGCCGGCACCTGGGGGAAGGCGCCGTACGGGTCGTGGTTGGCGTAGAGGTAGAGGCCGCCGTAGAGGGTCGGGATGAGCACGAGCGCCGTGAGGGCGAGCCGGGCCAGGCGCGAGGAGGTGAGGCGTCGCAGCTCGGCGACGGCCAGACGGAAGGGGTTCATGCCGTGAGCTCTTTCGTGGACGGGAGGGCTGCGGCGGTCGCAGAGGTGGTCAGGACGATGACGACGAGACCGGTCGCCGCGAGGCGACGGCAGGTCTCGAACCAGACGGTGTGGTCACCGCCGTGCCGTTCGGGTCCGGCCAGGACGAGGACGCGGACGTGGGGGTGGAGCGCGCCCAGCTCGAGCAGCAGGCTGGTGCGGACCCCCGCCGGCAGTCGCTCCCACGGTCGGCCGGCGCGGTCGGTGAGGTCGCGCTCGGCGAGGAACGCGGCGACCGCGGCCCGGGAGGCGGGACGTTCGGCGAGCGCCAGCTCCTCCTCGACGACGGCCCGGACGGTGATGGCCTCCTCCGGGGCGGTGACGTCCGCGACGTCGACGAGGCGCGTCCGCAGCTGCAGGTCGGGCAGCCGTGACGCCCCGCCGAGGCTGACCCGCCCCCGGAGCAGGTCGACGCGGCCACCGATGGCGAGGGCGAGCGCGACCTGGGGGATGCCGGGGTCGGTGGCGACGACCGTGACCTCGCCGGCAGGAGCGACGAAGCTGAGGTGCTCGACGAAGGGCTCGTGGATGCCCGCGACGGTCACGTCGTCGACGACGACGGTGCGCAGGTCCGGCGCCGGGCTGGGGTCCACCTCTGAAGCAGTCACGATACGAGTATGCATCCGATACGCACTCGTATCCAATTCGAGGACGTATCCTTGCGGCATGAGCACGCCGGCTGAGCCCCGCATCACCGCCCGACGCAAGGCCACCCGCGACCGCGTCCTCGAAGCCGCGAGCGAGGTTTTCGCCGAACGCGGCTTCCACGGCGCCACCGTCGAGGACATCTGTGAGCGCGCCGGGTTCACCCGTGGCGCCTTCTACTCGAACTTCTCCTCCAAGGACGACCTCGTCCTCGAGCTGTCGCGGCGCCAGGCCGAGGACCTCGTCGAGCGCATCCGACGGGCGAGCAAGCGCGAGCACGCCGCCGCGGAGGACGTGCTGCGCGACGTGTTCGCCGCGCTCGCGGACGAGAGCCGCAGCAAGGAGCGCTGGGTCGTGCTGACGACCGAGTTCACGCTGCACGCCATCCGGGACGCCGGGGCACGGCGGGCCTGGGCCGCCCAGCAGCGCAGGGTCCGTGACGAGCTCGTGGCCGTCGTCGACGAGGCCGTGGAACGGCAGGGGTTGACCCTGCCGATGCCCACGGACCTGTTCGTCCGCGTCGCCATCGCCCTGACCCAGGGCTCGCTGACCCAGCGTCTCGTCGAGCCGAGGTCGCTCGCCGTCGGCGAGCTCGAGCGGACCGTGCTGCCGATCCTGCTCGGCATGCACGCCTGACGAGGGCTCCCTCAGCCCCCCGAGACCGCGTTGATGATGTGCACCCGCGCTCCCGCGGGCACCGGAGTCGCGACACCGTCCCCCCGCGTCGCATCCTCGCCGTTGACGAACACCTTGACGTGACGTCGGATGTGGCCGCGCTCGTCGCGGACCTTGCCGTCGAGGATGCGGTGCTCGGCGAAGGCGCGGTCGAGCAGCTCGGCGACGCTCTGGCCGCCGCCGGGCGACTCCACCTCGATCTCGGACACTCCCCCGACGAGGTCGCGGAGCATGCCGGGCAGGATGACTCGGACCGGTGCGACGCTCATGCCGAACCCCTCCGCCCTCAGCCGACCTGGGCCGCGCGCACGACGAGGACGTCGGGCAGCTGCGTGGCGATGCGCTGGAAGGACTCGCCCTCGTCCGCCGAGGCGAAGACGTCGCCGTTGCGGGTGCCGAGGTAGACCCCGACCGGGTCGGCGGTGTCGAGGGACGCGGCGTCGCGCAGCACACAGGTGTAGCTGTCCGAGGGCAGCCCCTGCGCCTGCATGCGCCAGTGGGCGCCGCCGTCGTCGGAGCGCTGGACCTGCAGCTGCGCGCCCGGCGGGATGCGCTCACCGTCGTCGGCCACCGGGACGTTCCACACGACGCCCGGACGCCGGGGGTGCGCCAGGATGGTGAAGCCGAAGTCGGTGGGCAGGCCCTCGGCGATCGACTGCCAGGTGGCACCGTTGTCGTCGGAGCGGTAGACGCCCTTGTGGTTCTGCGCGTAGAGCTCGCCGTCGCCGTTGCCCCGCGCGACCTTGTGGACGCACTGGCCGAACTCGGGGTACTCGTCGTCGGGCATGAAGTACGCGCGGATACCGGGGTTCGAGGGCGCCCACGTCTGGCCGGCGTCGCTGGACCGGTAGACACCGCCGGCGCTCATCGCGACGAGGAGGTTCTCGGGGTGCCCGGCCTCGGGGACGATCGTGTGGACGGCTCCCCCACCGAAGCCCGGCTCCCACTTGGGCCGGTGCGGGTGGTCCCAGAGGCCGCGGACCAGCTCGTAGTGCTCGCCGCGGTCGGTGGAGCGGAACAGCGCGTGCGGCTCGACGCCGGCCCAGACGACGTCGTCGTCGTTCGGGTCGGGAGTCAGCTGCCAGACCCGCTCGAGCGCGGTGTCGGTGTCGGTCGGGAAGGCGAGGGCCCGGTCGGGGCTCTCGGTCCACGTTCGTCCGGCGTCGGTGCTCACCTGGACGGTCGGGCCCCAGTGCCACGACTTGACGCCGGCGAGGACGCTCGTCCGGCCGGCCCGGGTGTCGACGGCGACCGACGCGACCTCGCTCATGAGGAAGTGCGGGCCCTCGAGGGTCCACTCCGCGCGGTCGGCGCTGCGGGCGACCCACAGCCCCTTGCGCGTGCCGATGGCGACGATGGTCTCAGTCATGTTCACAGTGTCCACTACCCCACCGACAGCGACAAGGGTCGACGCGCGGTGCCACCGGCCGACGTGCTCAGTCGCCGCGGGACGCTCCCCCGACCACGACGACGTTGTCGAGCGGGCGTCCGTCACGCAGCGCCTCGGCCTGCCGGCGGACCAGCGCGACCGCCCGGGGCCGCATCGCGTCGGTCGCGCCGCCGACGTGCGGGGTGACGAGCACGCCCCGCGTCGTCCAGAGCGGGTGGTCGGCGGGCAGCGGCTCCGGGTCGGTGACATCGAGCGCCGCGCGGAGCCGGCCCGAGGCGCACTCGGCGACGAGCGCGTCGGTGTCGACGACCGGTCCGCGGGCGACGTTGACCAGGACCGCACCGCCGGGCATGAGGGCGAGGGTCTCGGCGCCGACGAGCCCGCGCGTGGCGTCGGTGAGCGGGACGACGACGATGACGACGTCGTGGTCCGGCAGGAGACGGGGCAGCTCGTCGATGCCGTGCACCTGCTCGACGAGGTCGTCACCGGCGCGGGCCCGGCTCGCGACCGCGGTCACCGACACCTCGAACGGCAGGAGCCGGCGCACGACGGCGCGGCCGATGTGGCCGTAGCCGAGCACGAGGACGCGCCGGTCGGCGAGCGACCGCCGCAGCACGAGCGGCGTCCACTCGCCCTGCGCCTGCGCGGCGGCGAACTCGGGGACCTCGCGGATCGAGGCGAGCGCCAGCGCGAGGGCCAGCTCGGCGGTGCTCGCGTCGTGGACGCCGGCCGCGTTGCACAGCGCGACGCCCTCGGGCACCTCGTCGGCGAACTGCTCATATCCCGCGCTCTGCAGCTGGAGCGCCTCGAGGCTCTCGAGCCCCGGCGTGACGTCGGCCAGCCGCAGTCGCGTCATGTACGGCACGACGGCGAGCCGGATCTCCGCGCCACGCGGGTGCGGTTCCTGCATGTCCCACACGACCAGCTCCACGCGGCCGTCGGCCGTGAGGTCGGCCAGCCGGTCGGCGTAGTCCTGCTCGGGGACGGACACGACGAGTCGCTCGGTGCTCATGCCCGAGACGCTACCCAGCACCTCGCGGCGGTCCGGACTAGGCTCCGGGCCGTGGTCCCGCCCGACGCCTCCCGCCTGCACGTGCCGACAGGACGCGTCCTGTCGGTCAACGTGGGACGCCGCTCGGCGCGGTCCTACGCCACCGCGGACGCCACGGCCATCGACAAGAGCGCCACGGCGGCGGTCGAGGTCCGCGACCCCGGGCCGAAGCGCGGCGGCCTGGGCAGCGGCGTCGTCGGTGACGAGATCGGCGACCCGCGCCACCACGGCGGTCGGCTCCAGGCCGTGTACGCCTATCCGCGCGAGGACCAGCAGTGGTGGGCCGAGCGCATCGGGCGGCCCATAGCCGCAGGCGAGTTCGGCGAGAACCTCACGACGGAGGGCCTCGACACGACCCACGCCCTCGTCGGCGAGGTGTGGCGCGTCGGCACCGCGGTCCTGCGCGTCGAGGTGCCGCGCATCCCGTGCCGCACCTTCGCCGGCCACATGCGCGAGAGCGGGTGGGTGCGGCGCTTCACCGAGGCGGGTCGCACCGGGGCGTACCTGTCGGTGACGGTCCCCGGCCGCATCGTCACCGGTGACGCGGTCCTCGTCGAACGACCGGACCACGACGTCGACCTGCTCACCCTCTTCCGGGCGCTGACCGGCGACCTCGACGCCACGCGCCGCGTCGTCGAGGCGGCCGTCGTCGACGCCGAGGTGCAGGCCGACCTCGTCGGGACGCTGCGCCGACGCGGCGCCGAGATGCGCTGACGTGCGCTGACGTGCACTGACGCGTGCTGAGGTGGGCAGACGCGCGCTGACGCGGCGGCGTCGGGCGCCGGCTCGGGGACACCCTCGGGTGACAATGGCGTATGTCGCCGAGATCCCGTCCGTCCCGTCGAACCGTCGCGGGCCTCGCCGCCACGGCCCTGCTCGCAGCGGGCTGCTCCAGCCCCGCGGGCGGCGGGCCCGGCACGTCGGCGACGGGGTCGGTCACGCCGTCGGTGACAGGGCAGGTGGCACCGTCGGTGGCCCAGTCCGACGGCCCGGTCACCCTCCTCGGAGGCCTCGACATCGCGTGGTCGGTCGCCGTCCTGCCGGACGGCAGTGCCCTCGTCAGCGAGCGCAACACCGGACGCGTGCACCGGGTGCCGCCGCCGGGCGCCGGCGGGGCGCCGGAGGTCGTCGGGGAGCTGCCGATCTCCCGCACGGGCGGCGAGGGCGGTCTGCTCGGGCTCGCCGTGGCCGGCGACGTCGCACGGACTCCCGTCGTCTACGCCTACTACTCGACCGAGGGCGACAACCGCGTCGCCGCCGTGCCCTGGGACGGCAGGCGGCTCGGCGAGCCCCGGGTCGTGCTGTCGGGGATCCCCCGCGGCACCAACCACAACGGTGGCCGCATCGCCTTCGGTCCCGACGGCTACCTCTACGTCTGTACGGGTGATGCCGGCGACTCCTCGCACTCGCAGGACCTCGGCTCGCTCGGCGGCAAGATCCTGCGCGTGACCCGGGACGGGCAGCCCGCCCCGGGCAACCCGTTCGGTGGTTCACCGATCTGGTCCTACGGCCACCGCAACGTCGAGGGCCTGGCCTGGGACTCTCACGGTCGGCTGTGGGCCAGCGAGTTCGGCGCCGACACGTGGGACGAGCTCAACCTCATCCGGCCGGGCGGCAACTACGGCTGGCCCGCGGTCGAGGGCCGGGCCGGCCGGCCGGGCTATGTCGACCCGGTCGCGCAGTGGCCCCCCTCGGAGATGTCGCCGAGCGGGATCGCCGTCGGTCCCGATGACGCCGTGTACCTGGCGGCGCTGCGGGGCCAGTCGGTCTGGCGCGTGCCCGTCGGCGCGGACGGCCGGGCGGGCACGCCGACCCGCTACCTCGAGGGGACGTACGGACGCGTGCGCGACGTGCACGTCGTCGACGGCCGGTTCTGGCTGGTCACGAGCAACGGCGGGGACGACCGCCTCGTGTCGTTGCCCCCGTCGGCCGTGGGGGCCGGCTGAGGCCGCCCGCCACGGTGGCTACTGGCCGAGCTTGGCCAGGATGAGGGCGCGGGCCCTGCCGGCGTCGGCCTGGCCCTTCATCTCCTTCATGACCTGGCCGATGAGCGCACCGGCAGCCTGGACCTTGCCGCCGCGGATCTTGTCGGCGACGTCGGCGTTGCCCGCGATGACCTTGTCGACGGCGGCCTCGAGGGCGCTGTCGTCCTGGACGAGCTCGAGCCCGCGCGCGTCCGCGACGGCGGTCGGTGCGCCCTCGCCGGCGAGGACCCCGTCGAGCACCTGACGGGCCATCGAGTCGTTGAGCCGACCCGAGGTCACGAGCCCGTCGAGCTCGGCGACGTGGGCCGGCGACAGGCCGATCGACGACGCGTAGGTGACGAGGTCCTGGGCCTCGGCGTTGGCCCGGCGCGACGGCTCGCCGAGCCACCACTTGCGGGCGGCCGCCGGGCTCGCCCCCGCGGCCACGGTCTGCTCGATGAGCTCGACGGCGCCGGCGTTGAGGACGTCGCGCATCTCCAGATCGCTGTAGCCCCAGTCGGACTGGAGTCGCCTGCGGCGAGCGGCGGGGTTCTCCGGCAGGGTGCCGCGCAGCTGCTCGACCCACTCCGCCGGGGGCGCGACCGGCACGAGGTCGGGCTCGGGGAAGTACCGGTAGTCCTCGGCGTCGGACTTCGTGCGGCCCGACGTCGTGACGCCGGTGTCCTCGTGCCAGTGCCGCGTCTCCTGCAGGATCGAGCCGCCGCCGGACAGGATCGCCGCGTGGCGGGAGATCTCGTACCGGACCGCCCGCTCGACCGAGCGGAGCGAGTTGACGTTCTTCGTCTCGGTGCGCGTGCCGAAGGGGACGGCGGCCTGCTCCACCGACGTCGGGTCGCCGGCCTTGGGGCGCAACGAGACGTTGGCGTCGCAGCGCATCGAGCCCTGCTCCATCTTGACGTCGCTGACGTCGAGGGCACGCAGCAGGTCACGCAGTGCCGACACGTAGGCGCGCGCGACCTCGGGGGCCCGCTCCCCCGCCCCGGTCATCGGCTTGGTGACGATCTCGATGAGCGGGATGCCGGCTCGGTTGTAGTCCACGAGGCTGTGGGTCGCGCCGTGGATGCGGCCGGTGGCGCCGCCGACGTGAAGCGACTTGCCGGTGTCCTCCTCCATGTGGGCGCGCTCGATCTCGACCCGGTAGACGGTGCCGTCCTCGAGCTCGACGTCGAGGTGCCCGTCGTAGGCGATCGGCTCGTCGTACTGCGAGGTCTGGAAGTTCTTGGGCATGTCCGGGTAGAAGTAGTTCTTCCTGGCGAACCGGCACCAGGCAGCGATCTCGCAGTTGAGCGCCAGGCCGATGCGGATCGCCGACTCGACGGCCTTCTCGTTGACGACCGGCAGTGCGCCCGGCAGGCCGAGGCACACGGGACAGACCTGCGAGTTCGGCTCGGCGCCGAACTCGGTCGGGCAGCCGCAGAACATCTTCGTGGCCGTGTGCAGCTCGACGTGCACCTCGAGACCCATGACCGGGTCGAAGCGCTCGAGGGCCTCGTCGTAGTCGAGCACGGCGTCCGTGGCGATGGTCGTCATCGTCAGGCTCCCTTCACGGCGGGGGTGGCGTCCAGCGCGGGCGCGCGGTCGAGGATGGGGCCACCCCAACGGTCGACGAGCGCCGCCTCGAGGGCCGCGCCCACGGTGTAGAGGC
>NZ_JBPGXG010000154.1:0-10111 GCF_056755255.1 Monashia sp. HAY1-5C
TCCCTATGACACGACTTTGGCGGGGTGATGAACGGTCGTCCCTCCCGAGCGACCGCGCCATGGCGCGCTTCCGGGCCGTGAGGGGGCGGCCCGCAGCCCGACACCCGCGCCATGGCGCACTTCTGGCCGGGGGGTGCGTGGGGTCGCGGCAGGTGCGGGCGGGGTCAGGCGGCGGGCAGCAGGAGCGAGAAGGTCGTGTCGCCGGGGCGGCTGTCGAGCTCGACGCGCCCGCCGTGGGCCTTGCTCACTGCCGCCACGATGGACAGCCCGAGGCCCGTGCTGCCACCCGCGCGGTTGCGGGCGTCGTCACCGCGGGCGAACCGCTCGAACACGTTGGGCTGCAAAGCGTCCGGGACGCCGGGCCCGTCGTCGTGCACAGCGACCCGAACCCAGTCGCCCTCGGGCCGCACGGACGTCGTGACGCGGGTGCCCTCGGGCGTGTGGGTGCGCGCGTTGGCGAGCAGGTTCGCCACGACCTGGTGCAGCCGGGCCGCGTCACCGCGCACCTCGACCGGCTCGGGCGGCAGGTCGAGGTCCCAGCGGTGCTCGGGCGCGGCCGCATGGGCGTCGCTGACCGCGTTGATGACGAGCATGGACACGTCGACCGGCTCGTCCTCGAGCGGTCGTCCGGCGTCGAGACGGGCGAGGAGCAGGAGGTCCTCGACCAGCGAGCTCATCCGGTCGGCCTCGGACTCGATCCGACCCATCGCGTGCGTCACCGACTGCGGCACCGCCTCCGGCTCGCGCCGCGAGATCTCGGCGTAGCCCTTGATCGAGGCGAGGGGCGTGCGCAGCTCGTGGGAGGCGTCGGCGACGAACTGGCGCACCCGCTGCTCGCTCTGGTGCCGGGCGTTGAGGGCCTCGTCGACGTGGTCGAGCATCTCGTTGAAGGCGACGCCGACCTGGCCGACCTCGGTGCGCTCGTCGGTGTCCGCGGCGTCGACGCGTCCGGCGAGCGCCACCCGGCCGGAGTGCAGCGGCATCCGCGACACCTTCGTGGCGGTCGCCGCGAGCCTGCGGAGCGGCTCGAGGTTGCGGCGCACGAGCCAGGTTCCGAGGAGGGCGACGAGGATGATGCCGGCGCCGAGGGTCATGACGGCGACGAGGACCATCTGCTGGATCGTGCGTTCGGTGCGGTCCATCGGCAGGCCGATGACGAGGACGCCGATGGGGGTGCCGTCGCTGACGACCGAGGTGGCCTGGACCCGGTAGGTGCCCAGGCCGGTGACCTCGATGTTCGTCGAGTCGTCCCGCAGCCCGGCGCGCTCAAGCTCGGCCAGCTGGGTCGTCGACAGCGGCACCGGTCGCTCGCCGCCGTTGCTGACCTTGCCGATGGAGCGCGGGAAGGCGGTGGTCGGGATCGTCGGCAGGTACGCCACCAGGCCCTCGTCACCGGGCCCGCGCGGCCGCCCGCCGTCGGCCTGCGTCCCGAAGTCCACGCCTCGGGGGTCCGAGAGCAGCCGGACCATCGAGGACTGGAGCTGGTCGTCGACCTGGCTGGTCAGCTGGCGGCTCAGCGCGAGCACCGTGAAGGCCCCCGTCGCGACGCCGATGACCGTGAACAGGGCGAGCATCGACGCGACGAGCTTGGCGCGCAGCGTCCACGCCGACCAGGGGCGGACGCGTGCGCGCGCACCGGCGAGACGGTCCCGCACGGTCGGGGCGGCCCCAGCCGGCTCAGCGCCCCTGCCGTCGTCGTGGGTGAGCCAGGCCGGCGCCTCGGCAGGCACGACGACGCGAGGGTCACCGAGGGCCGGCCGCGACCCGCTCTCGGGCTCCTCGAGCCCCGGCATCGGTGCCGGAACCGACTCGGGCAGGTCGTCGCGGGTGGCCGGGACCTCGACCCGGTGCGCGGTCTCAGACGGTGGGCTTGAGGACATACCCGGCCCCCCGCATGGTGTGGATCATCGGCTCCCGACCGGCATCGATCTTCTTGCGCAGGTAGGAGATGTAGAGCTCCACGACGTTGGCCTGGCCGCCGAAGTCGTAGTTCCAGACACGGTCGAGGATCTGCGCCTTCGACAGCACCCGGCGCGGGTTGCGCATGAGGTAGCGCAGCAGCTCGAACTCGGTCGCGGTCAGGTGGATCTCCTCGCCGCCCCGCGTGACCTCGTGGCTGTCCTCGTCGAGGGTGAGGTCCCCGACGACGAGCGTCGAGTCGGCCGCCGACACGGCGACGGTCGTGCGACGCATGAGGGCGCGGACGCGCGCCACGACCTCCTCGAGCGAGAAGGGCTTGGTGACGTAGTCGTCGCCGCCGGCCGTCAGGCCCGAGACCCGGTCCTCGACGGCGTCCTTGGCGGTGAGGAACAGGACCGGCACGTTGGGGTTGTCGCCGCGCATCCGGCGCAGCACCTCGAGGCCGTCGAAGTCCGGCAGCATCATGTCGAGGACGACGGCGTCGGGGTCGAACTCGCGGGCGGCGCGCACGGCCTCCATCCCGGTCGCCGCGGAGCGGACCTCCCAGCCCTCGTAGCGCAGGGCCATGCCCAGCAGCTCGGTGAGGTTGGGCTCATCGTCGACGACCAGGACGCGCACGGGCGACCCGTCGAGTCGCTGGAGACGCGCTGCGGCCGGCTTCGTCTTCTCGCTCATGCCATCAGTGAAACCTGTGGGACTGTGCCGCCGCCAGTACCTTCCTGTGCGGCTCCTGTGGGATCCCGGTGCGGCGGCAACGGATCTCGGCCGCGGGCGGCGTTGGCCCGGACGCCGCAGCACGGCACCGCAGTCACGGCACCCGGACGGCTCCCGCACAGCGCCGGCACAGCATCCCGCCGGACGGTCGTCCCATGAGCACCGACCCCACGACTCCGGTCCCGGCCGCCCCGGGACGCTCGGCGCTGCCCCGGTTCGACGCGGCCGCCCCTGCCGTCACGCAGGCCCCGCTGACCGGCCCCGCGACGCTGCCCGTCACGTCCGCGCAGTCCTCGCACGTCGCCACGCCGTCGGTCCCGTACGCCTACCCGTCGTTCACCGACCGCAGCGAGAGCGCGCGCTGGAGCGCGAGGAGGACGGCCGTGACGGCAGGCCTGGCCATCGTCCTCGCCTCGGCCGGCGCCATCGGGGCCGCTGCAGCGATGCCGGCAGGCTCGACCGCCCGCGACACGGGACGCTTCGGCGGCGGCTTCCAGCCGGGTGGGCAGAACGGGTTCGTGCCGTTTGGCCGGCAGGGCTTCGGCGGCAGCCGGAACGGCCCGGGCGTCCTGCCGAACCAGCTGCCGGGCCTGGACGACCAGAACGGCCAGGTGCCGAGGACCGTGCTCGGCGGGACTCAGCCGCTCCGGAGCCGGTCGGCGTAGCGCTCGAGCGCGGTCGCGGCCTGCTCGACGTCGTCCTCGAGACGCGCGACGAGGTCGTCACCGACGACGCGTCCCTCGCGGCCGAGGTCCTCGATGGTCCGGCAGGTGGCAGCGAGCGCGGAGGCCCCGAGGTTCGACGCGGTTCCCTTGAGCCCGTGGGCGATCCGCAGCTGCTCTTCTGCATCGCCGTGGCGACTGGCCCCGCGCAGCTCGGCGACCTTCTGCCGGGCGCCCTCGCCGAACCGGGCGATGAAGCGCAGCAGCAGGGCAGTCTCCTCGGGGTCGATGCCCCCGAGCTCCTCGAGCCTCCGGTGGTCGATGACGTCGCCGGTGACCGTGGCGGTTCCCCTCGGCGACGCCGACGCCGCGGTCGACGGGCCGGACGACGCGGCCGACGACGATGCGGCCGACTTCGACGCGGCCGACCCGCACGCGTCGACCCGCACGTCGGCCCGGCGACGCCGCGCCACGCGCGTCCCCGCCCACCGCTGCAGCGTGGTGCCGAGGAGCGCGACGTCGATGGGCTTGGTGAGGAAGTCGTCCATGCCGGCCTGCAGGCATCGCTCCCGCTCACCGGCGATGGCGGCCGCGGTCATGGCGATGACGGGCACCCGCGTGCCCCGGGGCTCGTGCTGCCGGATCCGTCGTGTCGCCTCGTAGCCGTCCATGAGCGGCATCTGGCAGTCCATGAGGACGGCCACGAAGTCGCGGCCGCGCTCGCGGTGCAGGTCGACGGCCTCGACCCCGTTGACCGCGAGGACGACCTCGTACCCCAGGCTCTCGAGCACGCCCTGGGCGACGAGCTGGTTGATCTCGTTGTCCTCGACGACGAGCACGGTGCCGTTCGAGGTCGCCGGCGTCGCCACCTCGCGCTGGCGCAGGTCGGGGCGCGGGTCACCGGCCAGGTGGGCGCCGGCGACGTTGACCATGGCGTCGAAGAGCGCCGAGGGCATGACCGGCGAGGTGAGGCCCGCCTCGATGCCGGCGGCGCGCAGGGTGTCGGGGTCCGGCGGGGTCGGGGTGTCGGTGACCAGCAGGATCCGCCCGTCCCTGAAGCTCCGGTCCGCGCGGATCATCGCGGCGATCTGCAGGCCGCCCGTGCCGGACCCCGGGTCGTCGCACACGACGACGTCGAACGGCTCGCCGGCGAGCTCCGCGCGGTGCATGGCGACGATGCCGTCGACGCCGGACGAGGCCGACCGCACGTCGACCTGCCACGCGCCGAGCTGGTCCTCGATGCGCTGCCGGTGCCCGGCGTCGCGGCCGATGACGAGGACCCGCAGCGAGGACACCGCGGCGACCTGGGCCTCGGGCCGGCCGACGGAGCGGGCCGACGCGCCGGCGAAGCAGGCCGTGAACCAGAAGGTGCTGCCCTCGCCCGGGACGCTGTCGACGCCGATCTCCCCACCGAAGGCCGCGACGATCTGGCGGGAGATCGCCAGGCCCAGGCCGGTGCCGCCGTACTGTCGCGTCGTCGAGGAGTCCCCCTGCGAGAAGGACTCGAAGAGGCGCTCGCGCACCTCCGGCGTGATGCCCGACCCGGTGTCGTGCACCTCGACCCGCAGCACGGGGCCGCCGACGTCGACGCGCTCGAGCGACATGCGGATGTCGACCCGCCCGGAGTCGGTGAACTTGACGGCGTTCGTCGTGAGGTTGGCGACGACCTGCCCGAACCGGACCGGGTCGCCCGAGACCATGAACGGGACCTCGCCGCCGTGGGCGACGGTCAGGGCCAGGCCCTTGGCGCGGGCCCGCTCCGCGACGAGCCCCGCGCTGCGCTCGAGCACGGCGGCCGGGTCGAAGTCGACGGACTCGAGCTCGAGCCGTCCCGCCTCGATCTTCGACAGGTCGAGGATGTCGTTGACGAGCTCGAGGAGCACGTGCCCGGCCTGGTCGATGCCGTCGGACAGGCGCCGCTGGTGGGGGGTGAGGTCGGTGCGCCCCAGCAGCTCGGACAGCCCGATGACACCGTTGAGCGGGGTGCGGATCTCGTGGCTCATCGTCGCGAGGAACTCGGACTTGGCCCGTGAGGCCTTCATCGCCTCGTCGCGGGCCTGGGCGAGCCGCTCGGCGGTCCACTCGCGCTCGGCGACGCGGGCGAACAGCGCCGTGATCTGGCGGATGGTGATGGCGTCACCGGCGGCGGGCGGTGTCGGGGCCCGCGTGTCGAGCACGACGACGCAGGCGACGCGGTTCTCGCTGATGACCGGGACGGCCGCGACGTACGAGCCGCCGCGGGCCCGTTCGACGCGCACCTCGCGCGCGTTGACCGCGCGGTTGGCCAGCTCGAGCCCCTCCCGCTCGGGCACGACGCTCGGTCCGACGTCCCGCGGCGGCGAGATGATGCCGCTGACGTGCCCCTCCGCGTCGACGACGGCAGCGAGGACCGGGCGCCACGTGGTGTGGGTGGCCACCTCGCCGAGCACGGCCGGCAGCGCCTCCGAGAGGGTCGCCGACTCGTTGGCCGCGGTCGCCATGGCCGTGATGAGGGCGAGCGCCTGCTCGGCGTCCTTCTTCTCGGTGATGTCCTGGGTCGTGCCGCTCATCCGCACGACGGCACCGTCGGCGTCCCGGCTCACGACGCCGCGCCCCCGCACCCACACCATGCCCCCCGACGAACGGACGACGCGCGCGTCGAACTCCCACGTGTCGCCCTCGGCGAGCGACTGCTGGAGGGTGCTCGATACCTGGGCGCGGTCGTCGGGGTGGATGAGGGCGAGGAAGTCCTCGTACGTCGGGGCCGACCCCGCCGGGTCCATGCCGTAGATGTGGAACATCTCCTCGGACCACGTGACGGTGTCGGAGCCGACCTCCCACTCCCAGCTGCCGAGCTTCGCGATGGACTGCGCCTCGGCGAGCATGTCGACGAGCTCGCGCTGGTGGCTGTGCTCGCTGACCCGGTGCAGCCACCCTCGGCGCACCCCGGCGTCGTCGAGGATCGGTGCGTGCGAGACGAGCGCCCAGAAGCGGTTGCCGTCCTTCCGCAGGAGGCTGCACTCGAGGTTGTCGCCCGGCTCGCCGGACGCCGCGAGGTCGGCCAGGTGACGGCGGAACTGCTCCTTGCCGACGGCGTCGAAGGCGTCGAAGACGCTGAAGCCCTCCATCTGCTGGGCGGTGCGACCGAGCATGGCGGCCATCCGCGGGTTCGCGTAGGTGGTGCGCCCGTGCTCGTCGATGACCCAGAGACCGTCGGGCGTCGCAGCGGTGATCCACCTCGCGAGGTCCCCCGCGGCGGCCTCCCCCAGGCCCGGAATGTCCGACATAGGGGGAATCCTCCCTCATGATCTGGCCTCGCACCGGGAGTTGGCGATATCGGTCGCCGCTTCCGCGGTCGAGACACGAGGTCGCCCCCCGGTGACAACCCCGCGCGGGGGTGACACGATCGGGGACGGCCCCGGGCGGCCCGTCCCGGGCCCGGGCGGATCGGAGGACGCATGTCGCAGCGGCAGCCACGCTCGGCGGGCGACGGCACGGCCGAGGCGGTGCACGACCTCGCCGACGCGTCAACCGACGTCGGCGCGGCGCCCCGGGCGGCGACCCCCGCGGACGACGCGCTGCGGGCCGGCACGGACCGCGAGGAGCCGCACGAGGACAGCGTCGCGGCGCGGCTCAACTGGCTGCGCGCCGGCGTCCTCGGCGCCAACGACGGCATCGTCTCCACGGCGGGCGTCGTCGTCGGTGTCGCGGGCGCGACCACGAGCCGGGCGGCGATCATCGTCGCGGGCATCGCCGCCCTCTCGGCCGGCGCGCTGTCGATGGCGGCCGGCGAGTACGTCTCGGTGAGCACCCAGCGCGACACCGAGCGGGCCCTCATCGCCCTCGAGAGGCGCGAGCTGCACGAGGACCCCGACGGCGAGCTCGAGGAGCTGACGCTCCTCTACCAGGCCAAGGGCATCAGCCGTGTGCTCGCCGAGCAGGTGGCCGCCGAGCTGACCGACCACGACGCCCTCACCGCCCATGCGGAGGCGGAGCTCGGCATCGACCCGAGCGACCTGACGAACCCCTGGCACGCCGCCGCGGCGTCGATGCTCGCCTTCTTCGTCGGCGCGCTGCTGCCGCTGCTCACCATCGCGTTCAGCCCGGAGCCCGCGCGCCTCTGGGTGACCGTCGCCAGCGTCGTGGCCGCCCTCGTCCTCACCGGTTGGGCCAGTGCCCGCCTCGGCCGCGCGCCGGTCGGTCGAGCCGTGGCCCGCAACGTCGTCGGTGGCCTCGTCGCCATGGGGGTCACGTACGGGATCGGCAGCCTCGTCGGCGTCCACGTGGGCTGAGCCCCAGTGGGGCGCCGTGTCCGTTTCCGCCCGTCGGCGCCGCACTCCCGGCCGCGGCGATGTACAGTCGAGGGGTCCCCGCGCCGATGAGGCGCGGCCCGACCCGCCGACTCCCGCCTCCGACGGGCTCCGGCTCGGGCCACCGGGACGTCACGGGGGGCGCGTGAGTGCGCGTCCCCGGACTCGAGTCGAGGCCGTCAGGGCCGGCGGGGCTCGCCCCGCCCGGGCCACCGCGGCGTCGGCCCGACGTCAGACGCGTCACCAGGAGGAACATGCCCACGCGCGTTCGCACCCGGGCCGGCAACGACCCGACCGCTTCCAAGGGCTCGGCCGGCACCACCCCGAACGGCTCGACCCGCTCGACCGCCTCGGCCAACGGCCAGAACGCCGGGCGTCGTGACGAGGCGGCGCCGCTCATCCCCGTGCTCGCCCGGCGGGTCCGCGAGGTCGAGTCGCGCGTCGCGAGCAAGGGCAAGGCGAGCCCGACGAACCGGACCAAGTTCCTCGTCGTGGCCCTCCTCATGCGGTCCGAGCGCGCCCGGGTCCGCGACGACGCGAGCCTGTCGAGCAGCACCCGCGCCGACCTGCTCAAGCGTCTCGACGGCATCGCCGGCATCCTCGCCCAGATCGCCGCCCGCGACACCAGCCTCATCTCCCTGCTGGACGCCGGCGTCAAGCCCGGCCCGGCCGCGCAGCAGATGCGCCGCGAGTGGCTCCTCGAGTCCGGGGCCGAGGTGCCCGACGAGCCGGCCCCGGCCGCGCCCGAGCCCGACCGCCCGGTGCTCCCGCCGGAGATCGCGGCCCGCCAGGTGCTGCCGCGCTCGGTGCCGGCCCGCGTGCGCGCCAACCCCTTCCTCGTGCCCGACGTCGAGGCCGCGACCCGGCGCCCGTACCTGCCGACGCGCCTCGCCGGCTGGGAGCTGCTCTCGCCGCTGTACCGCGCCTTCGAGCAGGGCGCCGGCGGCGAGGCGGCATCCATGGACCTGCCGCCGAAGCCACGCCAGGACCGCTTCTCCCCGCCCGGCCAGCAGCTCATGGTGCACCAGTCGCGCTTCCTCCAGAAGGTCCAGGAGGGCCACCGCACGTTCCTGCTCGCCGACGAGCCGGGCCTCGGCAAGACGGCGCAGTCGGTCCTGGCCGCATCGGTCGCGAACGCCTACCCGATGCTCGCGGTCGTGCCGAACGTCGTGAAGATCAACTGGGCCCGCGAGGTCGAGCGGTGGACGCCGCAGCGCCGGGTCACCGTCATCCACGGTGACGGCGACGACGTCGACGCCTTCGCCGACGTCTTCGTCGTCAACTACGAGATCCTCGACCGGCACTTCGCCTGGCTGTCCTCGCTCGGGTTCCGCTCGATGGTCGTCGACGAGGCCCACTTCATCAAGAACCTCACGTCGCAGCGCTCGCAGCAGGTGCTCGCGCTCGCCGACCGGCTGCGCGCCACGACGCCGGGCGGCAACCCGCTGCTCCTGGCGCTCACCGGGACGCCGCTCATCAACGACGTCAAGGACTTCGACGCCATCTGGCGGTTCCTCGGCTGGATCAAGGACGGCAAGCCGGCCTCGCCCATCCTGCGCGAGCTCGACGGCATCGGGCTGACCCCGGCCGACCGCGGCTTCTACCCCGAGGCGCGCAAGGTCGTCATCGAGCAGGGCATCGTGCGGCGCCGCAAGGTCGACGTCGCCAAGGACCTGCCGGACAAGCGGATCGCCGACATAACCGTCGAGCTCGACGACGACCTCGGCCGTTCCGTCCGCGAGGCCGAGCGTGCCCTCGGCCGCCGGCTCGCGCAGCGCTACCGGGCGCTGCTCGCCGAGGGCGAGGGGCACGAGTACGACGGCGAGCCCGACGAGGCGCTGCTGCGCCGCGTCGCCGCGGCCGAGCTGCGGCACGCGTCGGACACGGGCGAGAAGGGCGAGAACGTCTTCAGCCTCGTGCGCCGCATCGGCCAGGCCAAGTCGACGCTCGCCGCCGACTACGCCGTGCAGCTGTCGCACTCCGTCGGCAAGGTCGTCTTCTTCGCCAAGCACATCGACGTCATGGACGCCGCCGAGGCCGTGTTCGCCTCCGCCGGGCTGGGCACGGTGTCGGTGCGCGGTGACCAGACGAGCAAGCAGCGCCAGGAGGCCATCGACGGGTTCCAGAAGGACCCGGAGGTGTCGGTGGCGGTCTGTTCGCTCACAGCGGCCGGCGTCGGGCTCAACCTGCACGCCGCGTCGAACGTCGTGCTCGCGGAGCTGTCCTGGACCGCCGCCGAGCAGCAGCAGGCGATCGACCGCGTCCACCGCATCGGCCAGGACGAGCCGGTGACCGCGTGGCGCGTCCTCGCCGCCGGCACCATCGACTCCAAGATCGCCGAGCTCATCGACGCCAAGCAGGGACTCGCGGCCCGGGCCCTCGACGGCAGCGACGAGGAGGTCGCCTCCGGTGACAGCCTCCAGCGCGACGCCCTCGTGGCGCTGCTGCGCGAGGCCCTCGCCGAGACCTGGACCGCCTGACCCCCGCGCTCCCAGCGAGGGCTCCCGCCTCCCCGCGCCGCCCACA
>NZ_JBPGXG010000155.1:0-9960 GCF_056755255.1 Monashia sp. HAY1-5C
GTCGTCGACGAGCTCGGCCATCCGCTTGTCGCGCGTCGCCTCCTGCTTGGCGGTGACCACCCAGTTCGTCGCGAGCTTGCGGTACGACGGCGTCGCGGCGTCCCAGAAGGCCGAGGCGCGCGGGTCGGCCTGCAGCAGGGCCTCGTAGTGGTCTGGCCAGGTGAGCTCGCGGGTCTCGTAGGCGTAGATGCCGGACCGGTCCTCACGGCGCTTCGCGAACGCAGCCAGCCCGGCCGGACGCATCAGCCCCGCGGCGGTCAGCTCCTCGACCGCGTTGATGTTGATCGTGCTCCAGCTGCTGCCGGGCTTGCGGGGCGTCCACCGCTGGCGCACGGTGTCGTCGTCGATCCGCTGGGACATCGAGTCGATCCAGCCGAAGCACAGGGCCTCTCGGACCGCGTCGGCCCACTGCAGGCCCCGGGGCTCGACGTGCTTCTTGTTCAGACCCATCCACAGCTCCGTGGCGGTCTCGTGGTTGGCCTCGAGCCACGCCCGGAAGTCTGCAGCGTCGTCGAAGAACGTCGCCGGTCGCTCGGCGGTGCCGCCCTGTCGCATGACCCGATCCTGCCAGCCGGCGCCGACACTGGGAGGATCGGTTCATGCGACAGGGCGTGACACACCGGACCGGCGCGACCGAGCGCATCGCCCTCGCAGCCCTCAACAACGCCCTCTGGTGCGACGCCGTCGCCCGCTCCCACGGCGTCGCGACGACGACGGATGCCGAGGCGTGGAGCGCGGCGACGCGGACGCCGCCCTACTACCCGGACGCCGTGACGCTCTCCCCCACCGTCGGCGAGTACGACGTGCTGGCCAGGGTCGACGACTCCGACGGCTGCTCGGTCAAGGACTCGTGGGACCGCCTCGACCTGTCGCTCGAGGACTTCGCGCGCATCGTCGTCGGCCAGTGGGTGTGGCTCGACCCGGACACGACCGTCACGCCGCCCGCCGGTCCGCCCTGGCGGCCGGTCACGACACCGGAGGGCATGGCGTCGTGGGTCCGTGCCTGGGCCACCGACCCCGAGGCGGAGGCGATCCTGCGTCCGTCGCTGCTCGGCGAACCCGGCGTGCACCTTCTCGCCGCGCACGCGTCCCCGGACCCCGACGCGCCCCTCGTGGCCGGCGCCGTCGTCACCGTCACGGGCCAAGGGGCCGCCGCCGTGGCCGGCCTGGGCACTGTCTTCGCGCGCGACGGCGACGCCGATGCCACGTGGACCGCCGCCGCAGCAGCGGCGCGCCAGGCCGTGGGGCGGCTCCCGCTCGTCGGCTGGGAGGCGGGTGCCGGCGTGGACGCCGCGGTGGCGGCGGGGTGCGAGCTGCTCGGTCCGCTCAGCGTCTGGCTGAGGTGACCGCCGCGCTCAGCCGCCGCTGACCGACAGCTCGGCCTCTGCGAGGGTGCGCTCGTGCTCCTCGGACAGCTCGGGCGAGTCGAGCCACCCGTCGGGCAGGGCCACGCGGCGCGGCGAGCCGGCGCGTCCACGCTGCCCCTCGGCGGCCTCCCCGGGCCAGGGCACGTCGGGGTCGAGCGCGCCGAGCAGCGCGTCGAGGGCCGCGAGCGAGTCGACGAGAGCCAGGGAGTTCCGCACCGTCGAGCCTGCCGGGAAGCCCTTGAGGTACCAGGCGATGTGCTTTCGGATGTCGCGGCAGGCCCGCTCCTCCTCACCGTAGAAGTCGGTGAGGTACTCGGCGTGCGTGCGCAGCGTCCGCGTCACCTCGCCGAGCCTCGGCATGACGCGTGCGGACGAGCCGGCGAAGGCTGCCGCGAGGTCGGTGAACAGCCAGGGCCGACCGAGGCAGCCGCGGCCCACGACGACGCCGTCGCAGCCGGTCTCCGCCACCATCCGCAGCGCGTCCTCGGCCGACCAGATGTCGCCGTTGCCGAGGACCGGCACGGAGGTCACGGTCTCCTTGAGGGCCCGGATGGCCGCCCAGTCGGCGGTCCCCGAGTACGCCTGCGAGGCCGTGCGGCCGTGCAGCGCGACGGCCGCGGCGCCCTCCTGCTCGGCGGCGAGCCCGGCGTCGAGGAAGGTCAGGTGCTCGTCGTCGATGCCCTTGCGCATCTTGACGGTCACGGGGACGTCGCGCCGCGCGCCCTCCTCGACCACGGCCGCGACGATCCGGCGGAAGAGGTCCTTCTTCCAGGGCAGGGCCGACCCGCCGCCCTTGCGGGTCACCTTCGGCACCGGACAGCCGAAGTTGAGGTCGAGGTGGTCGGCGCGGTCCTCCTGCACGAGGATCCGCGCCGCGGCGCGCGCCGTGGCCGGGTCGACGCTGTAGAGCTGGATGGACCGCGGGTGCTCCTCCGGGTCGTGCTCGATGAGGCGCATCGTCTCGGGACTGCGCTCGACCAGGGCCCGGGAGGTGATCATCTCGCTGACGTACAGGCTCGTCGCGCCGGAGGCGCCGCGAGCGGATGCCAGGGCAGCCCCCTCGTCGCCGTACTCGCGGCACAGCCGGCGGAAGGCCCGGTTGGTGATACCGGCCATGGGCGCCAGGACGACGGGCGACTCGATGACGTGGCGGCCGATGCGCAGGGGCGGCAGCACCGGGCCGCCGGCCGCGGGTCCACCCTCGCGCTGCTCGCCGGGCGCGCGGGTGGGCGCGGCGGGCGGGGTCATGAGGTCGGTCACGAGCACCGATTGTCCCGCATCACGCGCCATGGGCCGAATCGGCGACCTCGTGGGCGAAGCGCAGCAGCGCGTCGGCGAACGCCTCGGGCTGGTCGAGGTTGGCCAGGTGGCCGGCCCCGCGCAGGATCTCGACCCGGGCTCGGGGCACCTCGCGCCGGAACCCTCGGATGCCGAGCCGGAACTGGTCCCACCGGCCGTCGAGGAGCAGCACCGGGCACCGGAGTCGTGCCAGCGAGGCCGGCCGGCAGGCGTCCATGACCTCGCGCCACGCCGTCGTCGTCGGGGCGAACCAGTACCCCCCGGCGATGACCGGCTCGATGCGCTCGGACGGGTAGAGGCGCCGCAGCACGCGGTCGTTGACCCGCGTCATCCGCTCGGGTCCGAGGCGGTCCGTCAGCCCGCCGACGAGCCGGTACACCGTGGCCCCGGCGCCCACGGGGCTGGCGCTGGCCCCCGCGAGGACGAGCCCGGCGAGGGCGTCACCGTGCCGCGCCGCGTAGTCCATGGCGACGAACCCGCCGAGCGAGTGCCCGACGAGCACGACCGGGCCCCTGACGCCAGCGTGGCGCACGGCCTCGTCCACGACCTCCGCGCACCGACCGAGCGTGAAGGCCTCGTCGGCTCGCCGGCCGTGCCCGGGCAGGTCGACGAGCCACACCCCGACGTGCGGCCGGAGCAGGGACAGCTGCGGCGCCCACTGCGTGCTCGACAGCCGGGACCCGTGGACGAGGACGACCTGCGGTCGGGGCGGCGCGGCGGGCACAGGCCGAGAATGCCACGATGGCCCGGTGCGCCACCTCATCACCGCCAGCGACCTCGCCCACGAGATCGAGGACGTCGTCGTCCTCGACGTCCGCTGGGCCCTGACCGCCGGCCGCGACGCCGCCGAGGGACCGGTGGGCCGGCCGGCCTACGCGGCAGGCCACGTGCCCGGCGCGTTCTTCGTCGACCTCGACTCCGAGCTCGCCGCCGCCCCCGGAGACGGGGGCCGGCATCCCCTGCCCGACGCGGCGACGCTGGAGCGGCTCGTCCGTCGCTGCGGCATCTCGGCCGGGACCCGGGTGGTCGTCTACGACGGCCGCGACTCGACGGCGGCCGCCCGCGCCTGGTGGGTGCTGCGCTGGGCCGGGTTCCCCGACGTGCGCGTCGTCGACGGTGGCTTCGAGGCGTGGCTCGCCGCCGGCCTGCCGGTGAGCACCGAGGAGCCGGCCGACCGGCACGGCGAGGGCACCGTCCACCTCGGCAGCCTCCCGACGCTGGACGCCGACGGCGCCGCCGCGCTCGCCCGCGAGGGGCTGCTCGTCGACGCCCGGGCCACGGAGCGGTATGCCGGCGAGGTCGAGCCCATCGACCCGGTCGCGGGGCACGTCCCCGGGGCGATCACCTCGCCGACGACGGAGTGGGTCGGGGCAGACGGGCGCTTCCGCGAGGACCTCGCCGAGCACTGGGCGCAGGTCGTCGCAGGCCGGCCGGGTGGCCCGGGCGACTCGGACGTCGCCGGCCGCCCCGTCGGCGTGTACTGCGGCTCGGGCGTCACGGCGGCGCACCACGTCCTCGCGCTCGCCGAGATCGGCGTCGACGCGACGCTCTACCCGGGCTCGTGGAGCGAGTGGATCCGCGACCCCTCGCGGCCGGTCGCGACGGGCCGCGTCCCCGGCTGAGGCCCGCCACGCCGCGTCCGGCACGCCGCAGCACGACGTGCCCCGGCTCCGGAGGGTCACACGTCCCGGTCGAGGCGGACGCGAACCCGGGCCAGGGCGCGTTCGGCGGCCCGGCGCACGGAGGGCTCGGGGTCATCGAGCGCCGAGTGCAGCGCGGGAGCGTGCTCGGCCTCGCCGACTGCCCCCAGGACCCTCGCGGCTGCAGCCCTCACGCGCGTCGTGTCGTCCCGGAGGACCAGCGTCGCGCACGCGTTCCCCGCCGCGCCGACCTCCCACCGCGCGGCCACCTTGGCGCACATCTCGCGCACGCGCCACGCCGGGTCGTCCAGCCCCGCAACGACATCGGCGCCACAGAGGTCGTCCCAGACGTGAAGCAGCGTCCGCGCCGCCCAGACGCGCGACCAGTAGACCGTGTCCTCGCCGAGGCGCTCCGGAGAGCCCCAGCCGTCGACGACTCTCCCACCGACCCAGCCGATGTCGGGCAGGTCGGGGTCACCCCAGGCCGCGCGACCGGCCAGCAGGTCCGCACACCATCGGGTGAGGGCCCGGTCACCGAGGGCCTCGGCCGCCGCACCCGCGCGGTCGCGCGGCGACGCTCTCAGCACCGCATCGTCGACCATCACGCCAGTATGGCCGCCGACCGGTGGGCCCCGCCGGTCGCGTCAGCAGCCGACGAGACGCTGCGCGAGCCAGCCCTCGACCTTGTCCAGGGCGACGCGCTCCTGGGCCATCGTGTCGCGCTCGCGGATCGTCACGGCGTGGTCCTCGAGCGTGTCGAAGTCGACCGTGATGCAGAAGGGCGTGCCGATCTCGTCCTGGCGGCGGTACCGCTTGCCGATGGCGCCGGCGTCGTCGAAGTCGACGTTCCAGTGCTGTCGCAGGGTTGCCGCCAGGTCTCGGGCCTTCGGCGACAGGTCGGCGTTGCGCGACAGCGGGAGCACGGCGGCCTTGACCGGCGCGAGGCGCGGGTCGAGGCGCAGCAGGACGCGCTTGTCGACGCCGCCCTTGGTGTTCGGGGCCTCGTCCTCGGCGTAGGCGTCGACGAGGAAGGTCATGAGGGAGCGAGAGAGTCCGGCCGCGGGCTCGATGACGTACGGGGTGTAGCGCTCCCCGGTCTGCTGGTCGAAGTACACGAGGTCGGTACCCGAGTGCTTCGAGTGCGTGCCGAGGTCGAAGTCGGTCCTGTTGGCGATGCCCTCGAGCTCGCCCCACTCGGAGCCGGCGAACCTGAAGCGGTACTCGATGTCGACGGTGCGCGTCGAGTAGTGCGACAGCTTGTCCTTGGGGTGCTCGAAGTGACGCAGGTTGTCCGGGTTGATGCCGAGGTCGGTGTACCAGCGGGTGCGCTCGTCGATCCAGTACTGGTGCCACTCCTCGTCCTCACCGGGCTTGACGAAGAACTCCATCTCCATCTGCTCGAACTCGCGGGTGCGGAAGATGAAGTTGCCGGGCGTGATCTCGTTGCGGAAGCTCTTGCCGGTCTGGGCGATGCCGAACGGCGGCTTCTTGCGCGAGGCCTGCATGACGTTGAGGAAGTTGACGAAGATGCCCTGCGCCGTCTCCGGCCGCAGGTAGTGCAGGCCGGACTCGTCCTCGATGACGCCGAGGTAGGTCTTGAGCATCATCTGGAAGTCGCGGGGCTCGGTCCACCGGCCCTTGGTGCCGCAGTCGGGGCACACGATGTCGGTCATGGGGACCGAGTCGGGGTCGGCGATGCCCTTCTTCTCCGCGAGCGCCTCCTGCAGGTGGTCCTGACGGCGGCGCCTGTGGCAGTTGAGGCACTCGACGAGCGGGTCGGTGAACGTGCCGACGTGGCCGGAGGCGACCCACGTCTCGCGAGGCAGGATGATCGAGGAGTCGAGCCCGACGACGTCGTCGCGACTGGTCACCATCGACTTCCACCACTGGCGCCGGATGTTCTCCTTGAGCTCGACGCCGAGGGGGCCGTAGTCCCAGGCAGACCGGGTGCCTCCGTAGATCTCACCGCTCGGGAAGACGAAGCCCCTGCGCTTGCAGAGGCTGACGACGGTGTCCACGATGGATGTCTGCTTGGCCATGCGGGACAGGTTATCGGGCCGGCGACGCCCGGTTCTCCACGCGTCCGGGCCACCCGCCCGGGTCCCCTAGGCTCGACGGGTGGCCCTGAGTTTCCGCTCCCGAGTCGAGCACGCGTCCTACCCCCTTCTCGAGCGCCTGTCGAGCGTGCCGCGTCCGGTGACCCTCGGCGCCCTGGCCGTCGTGCTCCTCGCCGGCGTTCTCGCACCCCGCCCGTGGGGCGGGTTCGCGTTCGTCCTGGTGGCGCTGGTGCTCGGGTGGTTCCTCTTCCTCACGTGGCAGCGCCTGACGCTGCCCGAGCGCCTCATGCGCAGTGCCGTCCTCCTGCTCGCCCTCGCCGTGGCGGTCGTGCGGGTCGTGCCCGCCTGACGGATTGCTTTGACAATGATTCTCACATTGAGAATCATTGTCACATGACCTCGCGCGCTCGCGGCCTCGTCCGCGCCTCCGGCCCTCTCCGCTCCGCCCTCTCCGCGCTGTCGGTGGCCGCCCTCGTCGGCCTCGGCACCGCCGCCTGCGGGAGCAGCAGCGGCTCGGCGGCCGACCCCTCCGGCGCGGTCGTCGCGTCCTTCTACCCGCTGCAGTTCGCCACCCAGCAGATCCTCGGCGGCGGCCGGCAGGTCGCGGTCCTGACCAAGCCGGGCACCGAGCCGCACGACCTCGAGCTGGCCCCGCAGGACCTGGGCACCATGACCAAGGCCCGGCTCGTCGTGTACGCCGACGGCTTCCAGCCCGCCGTCGACGATGCCATGGCCCAGGTCGACCCGTCGCACGTCCTCGACGTCGCCGCGGCCGCCCGGCTGACGCTGCCGGCCACCGAGGACGGTCACGACCACAACGGGACCCAGGACGCGTCGGCCCAGGGCAGCACGCCCACCGACGCCGCCCACGACTCCGGCCACGACTCCGGGGACGGGCACGACCACGCTGCCGACGACCCCCACTTCTGGCTGGACCCGCAGCGCTACGCCGCTGTGGCACGCGCCATCGGCGCGCGCCTCGCGAAGGACGACCCCGCCGACGCGGCCACGTACGAGAAGAACACGGCCGCGTTCGTCGCGAGGCTGACGGCCCTGGACCGCTCCTACCGCACCGGCCTGGCGTCCTGCCGGTCGACCGTCGTCGTGACGAGCCACGCAGCCTTCGGCTACCTCGCCCAGCGGTACGGGCTGGACCAGCACGGCATCGCCGGCATCTCCCCCGAGGCCGAGCCGAGCGCGGCCGGCCTCAAGGCGGTCAGCGACCTCGTCCGCTCCGAGGGCGTCACGACGATCTTCCAGGAGACGCTCGTCGAGCCGCAGCTGGCCGACACGATCGCGCGCAGCACGGGCGCCACCGTCGCCACGCTCGACCCGGTGGAGGGGATCACCGACGCCTCCGCCGGCAGGGACTACTTTGAGGTCATGCGCAGCAACCTCGCGGCCCTCCGGAAGGGTCTGGGGTGCCGGTGAGCGCCGACGTGACCCCGACGAGTCGACGGCCGGCCACCGCGACGGGCGACGGCGCGGACGACGTCGTCATCGACGTCCGTGGCGCGGGGTTCGGCTACGGCGAGCGCACCGTCCTGCGCGGTGCCGACCTCACGGTGCGTCGCGGCGAGATCATCGCCGTCGTCGGGCCCAACGGGTCGGGCAAGTCGACCCTGATGAAGGGCATCCTCGGCCTCAACGAGCGCACCCAGGGCTCGGTGACCCTCTTCGGCGTCGCCGCCGACGACTTCCACGACCGTGCCCGCATCGGCTACGTGCCGCAGCGGCACACGCTGTCGGCGTCGGTGAGCGCGACGGCCGAGGAGATCGTCGAGACCGGGCGCCTGCCGCGTCTCGGCTGGTGGGGCCGGCTGCGGGCCACCGACCGGCAGGTCGTCGCACGCGCGCTCGAGGTCGTGGGCCTCGGCGACCGCGCCGCCACGGAGGTGAGCACGCTCTCGGGTGGGCAGCAGCGTCGCGTCCTCATCGCCCGCGCCCTCGCCGGCCAGCCCGACGTCCTCGTCATGGACGAGCCCACCGCGGGCGTCGACGCCGCGAGCCAGCACGTGCTCGCCGACGTGCTCGAGCGGCTCGTCGATCGCGGCGTCACCATGGTCGTCGTCACCCACGAGCTCGGCGCGCTCGAACGGCTCCTGACGCGGATCGTCGTCGTCGACGCCGGCCGCATCGTCTTCGACGGCACACCCGCGGCCTACGCCGCATCACGCGAGGCCGTGCACCACGAGCACGACAGCCACCACCACGACCTCGAGCTCGAGACGACCCGGCCGGTGCTCGGCCGCGGGCCGTTCGACGCCGCCCGAGGAGGCAACGCATGATCAGCGACATCCTCACCGTCGACTTCATGCAGCGCGCCCTCGTCGCAGCGCTGCTCGTCGGAACGGTCGCCCCCCTCGTCGGGATCTTCCTCGTGCAGCGTCGCCTGTCACTCATCGGCGACGGCATGGGGCACGTCGCGCTGGCCGGTGTCGCGATCGGCCTCGTCAGCGGCACGGCGCCGGTGCTCACCGCGCTCGTCGCCGCCGTGCTCGCCGCCGTCGTCATCGAGCTGCTGCGCACCCGCGGACGCACCAACGGCGACGTCGCCCTGGCCGTCATCTTCTACGGCGGCATCGCCGGCGGCGTCGTCATCATCAGCAGGTCCCCCGAGGGCACGCCGGCCAACCTCATGAAGTACCTGTTCGGCTCCATCCTCACGACGACGAGGGGTGACCTGTGGGTCTTCGCCGGGCTGGCGCTCGTCATCGCCGGCACGACGTGGCTGCTGCGGCCACGTCTGTTCGCCGTCGCCAACGACGAGGAGTACGCCCGAGCCGTCGGAATCCCGGTGCTGCCCCTGAACATCGTCCTCGCGGTGCTGACGGCCACCACCGTCGTCGTGGCGATGCGGGTCGTCGGGCTGCTGCTCATCAGCGCGCTGATGATCGTGCCCAACGCCGCTGCGCAGCTCGTCGCCCGCTCGTTCGGCAGCGGGGTGCGCTGGGCCGTCGCCTTCGGCCTCGTCGCGAGCGTCGGCGGCGTCGTCGCCTCCTACCCGCTCAACACGCCGTCGGGCGGCTCGATCGTGCTCCTGTCCGTCGCGATCTTCGTCCTCGTCGCGGCCGGCACCGGGCTGCGCGCCCGCGTCCGGGGGCGGCGGCACGCGGTCAGCGAGGTGCACCCGCACGAGCACGGAACCGAGTGCGGGCACCCGGCGGTCCCCCACGGCGACCACGTCGACTACGTGCACGACGGCCACCTGCACGCGGCGCACGAGGGGCACTACGACGAGCACGGCGGCCACGAGCACGAGGGCGTGACCGACCCGAACGGCCCGACCGACGAGGCGATGACGAGGACGACGCGATGAGCAGGATGACGAACCCGGGCCGCGGAACGGCCACGGGCAGCACCCGGCGGCCCACACGCCAGCAGGCCGCGGTGGCCGAGATGCTCGGCCGTTCAGACGAGTTCACCTCGGCCCAGACCGTCCACGCGCGGCTGCGCGAGGCGGGCGAGGGCGTCGGCCTCGCCACGGTCTACCGCACGCTCCAGTCGATGGTGGAGTCCGGCAGCATCGACGTCCTGCGCACCGACGACGGCGAGGCCGTCTACCGCGCGTGCTCGACGCACCACCACCACCATCTC